>JANNWF010000411.1:0-10332 GCA_031408455.1 Pseudoxanthomonas sp.
CCAGCGCGCATGTCGCGCTCAGCGGCGCGGCGTTCGGTTGGCAAATAGCCACCGCGATAGGCGCGGATGCGCGCCGGCTTGCGCGGGTCGTGGTCGAACACATCTTTCAAGTACTTGGTCAGCACTTCGACCATCGAGCGTGACTGCGCGAAGATCAATGTCTTCAGCCCGGCGCGAATCGCCAAGCGAGCGATGCGGTTGCTCTGCGAGCGTGCCGATGCGCGCAAGCCCAAGTCCGGATTGACTACCGGTGGATTCCAGAGCAAGACATGCTTCTCGCCGGTCGGCGCACCGCTTTGCGTGATGGCAGCTACTTCGCGCTCGATCAGCGCCTCGGCGTGCTCGCGCGGATTGCCGATGGTGGCCGAGCACATTATGAATTGCGGTTCGACGCCATAAAAAGCGCACACCCGCTTGAGCCGGCGAATGACATTGGCGACATGCGACCCAAACACACCGCGATAGGTGTGCACTTCATCAATCACCACATAACGCAGGCTTTCGAAAAACTGCGCCCACTTGGTGTGGTGCGGCAGGATGCCCTGATGCAGCATGTCGGGATTACTGACCACGATGTCGCCATTCAGACGAATCGCTTGGCGCGCATCACCCGGCGTGTCGCCATCAAAGGTCGCGGCTTTAATGCCGAGCTGACCGGCGTGATTGATCTCCAACAACTCGGCGACCTGATCCTGCGCCAATGCCTTGGTGGGAAACAGATACAAGGCCTTGCGACCCTCGTTGAGCGCGGCCGCCAATACCGGCAAGGTGTAGCACAGCGTCTTGCCAGACGCCGTTGGCGTAACGACGACCACATCGCGCCCCTCGCCCGCCAGCTGCCAGGCCAGCGCTTGATGACTGTAGAGCTGCTCAATGCCGCGAGCGCGTAACGCCACGGCCAACGCTGCCGGCAAGTCAGCCGGCAATGGCAAACAACAACCTTCGCCGGCGGGCAAACACAATTGGCCGGTGATGCGATCACCGTAGCGGCGCTTCAAGCCCGCAACCAAAGCGCCACCGTCAGTGCTCAGCAACGCTGGCAAGGTGTCTTCAATTCGAAGTTGGGCGGCGGGGCTGCGCATGCCGATAATCCGCAAGAGAGAAGCGCGCCTTATCGCTGCAAGGCGTCTCAATTCCTGCGACAGCAACACCGCTATGCTGGCCATCGCTGCTGTCGGACCTAAATTGCATCTCCTTGATTTCAACCAACGCAATTCGTCATTCCCGATCATCAACACCGACCCCGCCAGCTCCGCATTTGTCGTCGCGTTTTTGCTCGCCCTTGGCTACCACCGCCATCGCGCGGCGCAGATTAGCGGCCTGTTGGCTCTGCTGGCCTTGGGTGCTGGCGCGGGCTCGCTGCATCTGCGCGAAGCGGCGCTGCGCTTGGCCCCGTGGCTGATTCTGGCCTGCGCGTTGATGCCCGAGCCTCGGCTGCTGTCGAAGCGTCACGGCGGCTTGTTGATTGCAGTCGGCGGCTTGCTGCTGGTCGCTCTGCACGCCCCACCCGGCTTGTTGGCGATGCCGGTTAATTTGGCGGCATTGCCGCTGTTCGGGCTTGATCCGGGTCGCGGCGCTACTGCCTTGTTGTTCTTGGCGGGCACCGTTTGTGCGCTGCGTTTTTTGCAGAAATTCCAACCCTTCGAAGGGGGACTTTCGGCCAGCGTGTTTTTAGCCGCAGCGGGCTGTGGCCGCGCGCAAGAAATGTCAGCGTGGCTGCTCGCGAGCGGACTGTTATTGCTCGCCAGCGTGCTTTACGCCAGCTACCGGATGGCCTTCATCGACCCGCTCACTAGCCTGCCTAACCGTCGCGCCCTGGACGAAACGTTATCGCGATTGTCAGGCGACTACAGCCTGGCGATGATCGATATCGATCACTTCAAGGTGTTCAACGACACGCACGGCCACGATGCTGGCGACGTGGTGCTGCAGCAGGTCGCCGCTCGCTTGCGAGCCAATGCGGGAGGAAACATGTATCGCTATGGCGGCGAGGAGTTTTGCGCCGTGTATCGGGGTTTGGATGCTGCGGCCGCCAGCCTGCGATTGGATGCAGCGCGTGCCGGTATTGAAGCCCTTCGCATCTCCCTCCCAAGCAAGCGCAAGGCAAACAGCAGGACCACGGCAACCCCAAGGATTACATGTGTCGAGGTGACGGTGAGTGCAGGCATAGCGAGCCGAAGCAGCAAACGACGCGAAACCGTTGACGTGCTGAAAGCGGCCGATCAGGCGCTCTACCAAGCCAAAGCGAAGGGCCGCAATCGGGTCGAATGCAGCGGGTAAGGTTGGGCGCCTGCAGGTTTTTGTAGAGCCGACCGAGCCAAGCGAGGGCGCACGCGCGCAGCGTGCGAGCTCGCTCGGCCGCTTGCGTGACACCGAGAGCTCGCATCGCCAGACCGAATGCCATGCACGATACCGGTGCCGGCCTGCACCGCGATCACCCGACCAGCGCGCAACGCGTGCAATGGCGTCAGCGTGAAAATCTCCAGCAATTGCGCCAGCTTGCGACTTTGCGACCAAGTTAACAAAACGTGTACGTCAGCCATTGGCACAGCGGCGCATTTAGGCGGTATTGTGTCTTCATGCGGTCACTTTCCGCACTTGCCATTTCCCTCCTTGTCTGCCAGACCCTTGCATATGTCCTCGATAATTCGTTTTTCCGCATTGGTTCTCGCCGCAGCGGTGCTTGCTGCGTGTGGTGACTCCGCCCCGCCACCGGCAGCATCGACAGGTCCGGCTGCTGGCGCCGCTCCCACCGCCGCTACTGAAGAACCTGTGGCAGCACCGGCACCAACCGAAACAGTCGAGCAATTGTTAGCGCGAGCCAACGCCGCCTTGGCTGAAGACAAGCTGTTTGAGCCTGCCGGCGATAATGCCTTGGAGCTGTATTTGGCGGCCATCGAACAAGCCGAAGCCACCGCTGCACCCGCCGGCGAAGACGACAAAGGCAAACCGGCCCGGCTGTCAGATGCGATGGCCACCGCCGACCAAGTAACTCAAACCAAGATGGCGGTGACCGACATCCTGCCGTATGGCCTAGTCTGGGTTGAGCGTGCTATCACCAATGACAACCGCCCGGAAGCGGCGCGCGTGCTGGCGCTGCTGGAGCGTGCGCAACCGGGTGCGACCTCGTTGCAACGTCTGCGCGATCAACTCGCCGAAGCAGAAAAAGAGGCTGAGCGCGAATTGGCTCGCGTCGCCGCCGCTGAAGCGGCCGCCGCCGAGGCCGCCGCCAATCCGCCACCGACGCCCGAACCCGTCGCGCCGACACCGACGGCACCGCCGCCGGTCGCTGCACCGGCTGCAACGACCCCAGCCGCAACCACACCTGCTGCCACGACACCGGCACCAGCGGCAACGACGCCAGCTGCAACGCCAGCTCCGCGAACGGCGACCCCAGCGGCGCCTGCACCGGGCGTGCGGCCGAAGCTGATCAGCCAGCCATCAATGCGCTACCCCACACAAGCGCTGCGCCGGGGTACCGAGGGCATCGTCATCGTCGCGTTCACGATTCAGACCGACGGCACCACCGCCAACGCGCGGGTGACCAGCGCCAATCCACGCGGCATCTTCGACCGCGAAGCACTTCGGATGGTCGAAGGTCTGCGCTTCCAGCCGTCGGACCGTCCGTTCCAGACCCAGCAGCAGATTGATTTCAAGCTGGATCAGTGAGACGCGGCTGCCCACTTTTCTGTGTCTCTGAAACTGCTCGGCTGCTTGGACATTTTTCAGACGAGGTGTGATCTCGATTTGAACGCCCGCTCTTGTGAGTTAGGGAGGCTGCGCCGTGTGATCGCCACGGCGCTGTTGCTGGGCTGCTGCACCTTCGCCCAAGCCACGCCTCCGTTCGTTGTTTTGGTTCGGCACGCAGAAAAGCAAACCGAGCCCGCCAGCGATGATCCCGAGCTGTCGGCCGCAGGCAAGCAGCGCGCCGAGCAACTGGCCGCGGCTCTGCAGGACGCCGACATAGGCGCCATCATCACCACTCAGTTCAAGCGTACTCAGGCCACTGCTGCGCCACTCGCCAGCCAACGTGGATTGACGCCGCAAGTAATCGCCGCCGGTGCGGGTGACGCTCACATCCTAGCGACGGCTGCGGCGGCACGTGAACAATCGCGTGGCGTGCTAGTGGTGGGCCACAGCAACACCGTCAGCGCGATTGCCAAGGCGCTGGGCGGACCTGCGATGCCCAATTTCTGCGACAGCAGTTTCAGCCATGTGCTGGTCTTGCAGCTCGATCCGCCACCCACGCGGATGCTGCGGCTACGATACGGCGCTGCGGATCCGCAATCCACTGGTGCTGATTGTTTGTAGCGATCCACTAGGCCGTAAACGCTGTATCCACCTCTTTCGATCGATTCCACCCGTGTCGTCATTCCCACGCAGGCGGGAACCCAGCGTTGGGCGGCCCGGTTGCTCCTCTGCGTGCACCGGATCCCCGCCTGCGCGGGGATGACGAACGCGAGCACACCGGCATCACGAGTCCAACTAAATTGCGGTGCTTCAGAACGCGTAGCGGAACATCAACTGATAAACCCGCCCGCCGGTCTCGGTCTCGAGCTCAAACTCGTCGTAGTCGCGTTCCAGCTGACTTTCGATGGTGGTGAACTTGTCGAAGATTTCGTCCTTGGAAGCATTCAACAGGTTGGAGCCGGTTAGGCGTACGGTCCACTGCTCGCCCAGTCGCTTTTCGATGAACGCTTCCAGATCGCCATTGTAGGAGGTGCGGACTTCTTCACCGACGATGCGACCAAAGGCGTCGCCCTGCTCCCGGTAGGTGACGCCGAATGACGAAGCCCACTCGGGCATCTCTTGGATGAACCCTAGGTTGAAAACGTAGTTGGATTGATTGTTGAAGCGCCGCCCGCCGAAAAGATCGTCGATTTCGCTGTCCAACCAGGAGTAGTTGAAGAACACGCCGGTGTTGTCCATCCCCAAGGCCGATAGCGGTGTCGACATGTCCAGCTCCGCACCCCAAACCTCGCCGTCACCTGTATTGCGAGGAGTCAAGACGAAACTGCCGGGGCCGTCATCGCCCTCGATGCCCGTATTGGCGATTTCGATCAGCTCCTTGATGTCGCGATAGAAGAGGTTGACGCCAACGATGCCGTCGCGGCCCAAACGCTGCTCAAAGCCGAGGTCAAGCCCCCACGCGTCTTCGGGATCCAGTTCAGGATTGCCGAGCAAGTCGCTGTCGCCCAGTTCTCCGGTCAGCAATGCAGGCGAGATTTGATCAAAGCCCGGTCGCCGCGCCGTGCGGGCGATGGAGAAACTCAAGCGACGGTCATCGTCAAGGTTGTACAGAAGATGCGCAGACGGCAGTAGCACGCCGTAATCGTTATCCGAATCGCGCTCAGCCGCCGTCAGGGTGAAGTCTTCGATCTGCACGTCGGTGAACTGGTAGCGCACTCCGAATTCCCACTCCAGCGGACCGCGGTCACCGCTGAGTTTGACGAAAGGCTCAACCCGATCTTCATCGATGGTGTTGACGCCGCCGGGGACTTGCAAGAACGGTCCGTAAGCGCCGGGGATGGTCGGCCGCGGTGTCGGCGCGTTGGGGATGGTGATGCGATTGCGGTCTTCAATGATCGAGGTGTCGCGCGACTTTCGCGTGTAGTCCAGGCCAAAGGCCAGTTCGACCTCGTCGAACTCCCGTTGGTGGCGCAATTCGGCGGTGAACTCGCGGTCTTCAATATCCAGAAACGTCTGGTCGCCAGTAAAGCGATCATCCTCGGGGAACGGAATCGTATCGCGCAGGTATTCAAACTCGTCTTCGAACTCGAACTGCTCGTCATCGAAGCCGGCATAACCAAAGCGCAGGCGGGTCTCGCCGCCGGCCATCGCGAACTCATATTCCGTGCCAAAGCCCCAGTTGTCGGTGCGGATGTCGAGATCGTTGACGTTGACCGTGAGGATGTTGGGATTGCTGACAATCCCACTGCGGTATTCGATCGAATCCTCGTCCTGCAGGCGATCCGTGCGCACAAAAAATGCGTTCAAACCGAATCGACCCGCACCCAGATCGATGCTGTAGTCAGCGTTGAAAGAATAGTCCTCGCCGCTGCGCACATCGGTTTGCACTTCGGTGTTCTCGAGGATGCCGCCCGGCTGGTCGAAGCGTTGGCTGAACTTTTCCTTGGGATTGCGCCGGCCTTGCGCATTCGCGCCCAACAACAGGCGGCCGCCCAAGGCCTCACCGCCCCAAACGGCACTCACGCTCGGCTCGTATTCGCCGTCGTCAAAGCGCAAGCCACCTGCCCGTAGATAGCCACCGTCCAGCGAATAGCCATCGCGCAACACGATGTTGAGCGACCCGGCCACGGCGTCGCCACTGCGATCCGCCGAGGAGGAGCGGTTGATCTCGATGCGCTCGACCAGCTCTGCCGGAATGCGATCAACAAAGAACGAGCGATCAAAGCCGCCGCCAGGAATTCGTTTGCCGTTGATCAAAATCTGCGTGTAGCCAGGGTCGAGCCCGCGCAGACGCACGCCGTCGTACTCGAGCACATCCGACAAAAATGCCACGCTGGGCACGCGCTTCAGCATGTCGCCGACGGTCAGCGGCTCAAATTGTTGAAAGAACTCAAGGTCATACACCAACGTCGCCGGAGCGTCGGTGCGGTCACGATAGAAGATCTTTCCTTCGACCTGGATGCTGTCCAGCTCGACCCGCTGGTCCGACTTCTCCACCGCGCCGCTGGCAGCAGTTTGCGCATTGACGCCAGGCGCGAAGGCAAACACCGATCCGGCCAAGGCCAGGGTCAACGCCTGCGCCAAAGGATGCTTGTTCATGCTGCCAATCTCCGGTGTTTGAAAACCGGCAATTGGACGGGACGCGCATTGCACTCCCATGACAATGACTCAGTGGTGTCACCCACGTCCGTTTGTCGCAGCCCTCGAAGGGCGTCGCTCCCGTGACGCCGCTTCTCGGTCTGCCAGCAAACGCAGCGGCGCAGGAGCGCGGCCCTCCCACAGCACCCGTGGCTCAGTCGTATTCGACCCTCAGCAAGCGCCCGACAGTTTGTTACGGAGCAATTGCAAGCCAATGACTCATAATGCGCGCCCCTCATAGTTAGCCCGCGCGACATGAAGACCCCGAAGGGCCTGCAACCATTGATCGACGATGGCATTGTCGATGCCGTGCTGCGATCGCTGAAAAGTGGCAAAGAGGCCTCGGTCTACGTCGTGCAGTCGGGCAGCCAGGTGCTGTGCGCCAAGGTGTACAAAGATACGGCGCAGCGCAGTTTTCAGGCGCGGGTGCAGTATCAGGAAGGTCGCAAGGTTCGCGGCAGCCGGCAAGCACGAGCCATTGGCAAGGCCTCGCGGTTTGGTCGCAAGCAGCAAGAAGCCGAGTGGAAAAACACTGAAGCCGACGTGCTTTATCAGCTCGCCGATGCAGGCGTCTGCGTGCCCCAGCCACGCGGCTTTTTTCACGGCGTACTGTTGATGGCATTGATCACCGATGCCGAAGGTCAGAGCGCGCCACGGCTGGGTGAAGTGGAATTAAGCATGGAAGATGCGCTTTCCTTCCACCAGCGACTGATGAAAGACGTGCAAAAGATGTTGTCCCTCGGCCTGATTCACGGCGACCTGTCCGAATACAACGTGCTCGTGTCGGCCGAAGGACCGGTCCTTATCGACTTCCCGCAAGTCGTCAGTGCCGCAGGTAACAATGCAGCGCGCGAAATGCTGCTGCGCGATGTGCACAACCTGCGCAACAGCTTGGGCCGCTTCGCGCCGGGCTTGCTGGACACCCACTTTGGCGAAGAAATGTGGGCCTTGTTTGAGAAGGGTTTGCTGCTTGCCGACACCGAGCTAACCGGAAAGTTTGTCTTCGACACCCATCGCGCCGACGTTGGCGCCGTCATGGAATCGATCATCGACGCCCGCCAAGAGGCGCTAATTCGTCAGCAGGGCCGAGAAGCGGCGGCTGAGCAGGATTGAGCGAGCTTCGGTCTCGGAAGCAACGCGTTTAGCCAGGATGCAGCGTCAGCGGAATCCGGGGGCCGCCGCGACTCGGGAACTCGACGACCGCACGCAACGAATGCGTTCCGCTTTGCCCACAAATCACCCCGGATTCCGGCCTTCGGCCGGCATCCGAGCTACCTGCTGGGTAGGACGATTTGATCGGGCCGACATCCTGCCGACACCCGCGCGACGTACCATTGAGGCTCCCGATCCTTGAGGTATCCGCGTATGTCGAAGTTTCGTGCCTGGGCCGCGCCCGCCGCCGGTGCCCCGCTACAAGCGTTCGAGTACGACCCCGGCCCGCTGGGCGCCGAGGATGTCGAGATCGCGGTTGAACATTGCGGCGTTTGCCATTCAGATCTGTCGTTGCTGGACAACGAATGGGGCTTCACCCAGTACCCGTTCGTGCCCGGCCACGAAGCCATTGGCCGCGTGGTGGCGATGGGTCCGCACGCCAAAGGCGTGCGCATCGGTCAACGCGTGGGCTTGGGCTGGTACGCGACCAGTTGCATGCATTGCACGCCTTGCTTGTCGGGTCAGCAGAACTTGTGTGTCAGCGCGCAGCCGACTTTGTTTGGACGCCACGGCGCTTTTGCTGATCGCGTTCGTGCGCATTGGGTGTGGACCATGCCCTTGCCCGAAGGACTCGATCCGCGCGAGAGCGGACCTCTGCTGTGCGGCGGCATCACTGTGTTCACCCCGCTGCGCGAGTTCGGCATTTTGCCCACCGCCCGCGTGGGCGTGATCGGCATCGGCGGGCTGGGCCACATGGCGCTGAAGTTCTGCAAAGCCTGGGGCTGCGAAGTCACCGCATTCACCTCCAGCCAATCCAAGGCCGAAGAAGCGCGCGCGTTCGGCGCACACCGCGTGGTCGCCACGGGTGACGCTGATGCAATTGCCGGTCTCGCCGGCAGTCTCGATCTCATCATCGATACGGTGAACGCGACCTTGGACTGGAACGGCCTGATTGCCGCACTGGCGCCTAACGGTCGCTTGCACGTGGTCGGAGCGGTGCTGGAGCCGATGGCGATTCCAGTGTTTCCGCTGTTGATGGGGCAGAAGGCGGTATCGGGATCGCCCACCGGCTCACGCAACGCCATCGACGCCATGCTCAACTTCGCCGCCCGCCATCAGGTGACGCCGCAGACCGAGCACTTTCCGATGAGCAAGGTCAACGAGGCGATGGAGCACCTGCGCGCTGGCAAGGCGAGGTATCGGATTGTGCTGGACGCGGATTTTTAGTGGTCGCAGCCGACCCGCTGGTATCACGCGTTGTTCGATAGGAGCGCGATGGCTGGGGTGGATCGGTCCAATGGACGGCCGCGCTCTTGCGCGGCTGCTTTTGCTGGATCGCCCAAACACCACAGCGGCGTCGCGGGAGCGACGCCCTCCTCAGAGCACTCTGGGAGAGCCCTATCCGCTAATCACATCTGCACGACCAGCCCCTGCTCCGCATCAATCTGACCCGCGCAAATGTCCGGATACACCGCCGCCAAGCCATCCAAGCCCGCCAGCGTGCTTACCTTCATCCAGCTACGACTGTGCATAGCCGATCGCTTCAGAAAATCCGACGTGCGCGTCGCAAACTCCTCAACGCCCCAATCCTGCATGCGCTTTTGCACATGTCCCGGCGCAAAGAAGAATTCGCTGCGGTCGGCATCTGAGGAAGGTGTCGGAGCACCCGCTTGCCAATGCGTCATGCCGACGTTGATGCAGCGGCGCATGCTCTCGTCGAGCTTGGCTTTTAGCGCCTCCAAGGTGTCGGCATTGCCAGACATATCCACTATGACCGTCGGCAATTGCGTGTCGAGAACGGCCAAGTCGTCGTAATCGAGCACCTGTTGGTAGAGCCCAAGCTGGGTGACGAAGTTGGCATTGCGCTTGGAGGTCAACGCGATTGCGTGCGGGGCTTCGGCATCCACCGACATCGCAAAGGCAAGACCGATACTGGTCTTGCTGGACGCGCTCAAAATCAGAACCTGCTTGGCTCCGAACCAGTCTTTGGATCGCAGCATGTCCCACAAGCAATACGAAGTCAGATGCAGCGGGAACAGCAACATGCGAATTGCGTCCATTCGGCGGTCATAGCCCGGCTCCGCATTGACGCGGGTATAGCTGTTGTAACCCGGAGGCAATTTGGCGCGATGTGCGGCACCGTCGAATAGCCTTTGCGCGCTGATTCGAACCGGCGTCATGGTCAGCGAGTGGGCCGGCGGAAAGTAGCCGAACAAGCGTTCACCCACCGGCACGCCCTCAGCCTTCGAGATCACCACATCTGCAAATCCCCACACCGGGGTAGTGCCCCAACCCTCGCAGTCGGCACCCAGCGCCGGAAAAAACTGCCAGTAACCCAAGACATCGCCTGCC
>JANNWF010000412.1:0-12918 GCA_031408455.1 Pseudoxanthomonas sp.
CTGCCAGATCGAAATCACCATGGGCCCGATCGAAGGCAACTACTCCACGGACGGCCAACACATCTGGCTGCAGCTCGAGGCGGATGGAAGTTGGACCTGCAGCTCGGATATGCAGGCGAAGAATTTGCCGTCGAGTTGTCGGTAGTTCTGCCGCTGCAGCTGGGCTGCTTCGAGGCAAATGTCGCTTAAACATCAAGCGCGAAAGCGGCGCCGCAGGAGCGGCGCCCTCCAAGAGCAGCTTTCCCGGAGCACGGTTAACTAATTGCCGTGCTGTTGGAGGGCTGCGCTCCTGCGCGGCTGCTTTGGGGCTTCGCTCGCAGCTTGGGCTGAGCATTCGCGCCGGTCCATCCTGCCTACACATTCAAGCCTTCAAGCTACCCCACTCACTTCAGCGCATACCGCAACTGCAGCCGCAGCCCAAGGTAAGGGTCATCTTCAATTCCACCGTCCAAGGTGCGTCGCACTTCGAGCGCCACGTACAGCCACTCGGCGCCTACGCTCCAACTGGCATTCAGCGAGCGCTGCGTGCCCACGGCCAGATAGGGCAACACCGAGCGGCTGAGCACGCGCGAGCGATCGCGCACGGTAAACACCAAGGCATCAACCTGCACATCCGGCTCGCTGCGCACCGCTCCCACGGTGGCGTGCCACGCCCACGGATCGGCCTGCGTCGCGGCTGTCAGATCCAATCCGTAGTAGTTCAATGAGATGCGATCACTGGAGGCAGCGACGCAGCCGAACGGGTTGCTGGTCGCACTGAATGGACCGGCCAGCTCGGCGGGACAAGTGATATCGCCTTCGACGCGACCGTGCTGTCCAAACAGACGCGCCGACAAGGACCACGTTTGCTGCTCCAGCAGTCGTCGTCCGAGAGACAGCGCAATCAGGTCGCTAGCCTTGGTACCGTTGATCCGCACTGGTGGTGTGTAGCCCAGTTCCGCCACCCAGCCCGCGGGCAATCCCAACCAAGCGCGGACACGACCAAACACCGGCAATTTGTTGAGGTCTTCGGCCTTTTCGCCGCCAAAGCCGACCCGTTGTTGCGCTCGCGACAAGTGCGGCACTTCCGCCAGTTCGAGCGCGGCCTGCCACTCGCCCGCGTTCAACTCTGGCACCGCTCCCAAGGCGGTCATCAAGCTGCTGGAAATCGCAAAGTTCATCGCCCAAGCTTCGGGTCGATCCGACCCGACCTGTTCGCGGTCACTGATCACAGCCTGTGCCGACGCTGCCAACGGCATTGAACATGCACAAGCAAAGATCAGCAAAGGCAGAATTCGCAAAATAGTTCACCCGTCGTGTGCACCGTTGGCAGTCTACTGCGTGTAACCCTTTGTGGCCTCGTTAGGCCATAGCAAAGACGACCTCGTCTGCACCGTAGTGATTCGTCTTATGCTTCCCGTGGATTACAGCTTGGAGAGACTCACCATGCGTTTGCTTAACTTGGCCGTCGGCTGTTTGCTATTGGCACTTCACACCACCGCTACCGCGGCGACCCACCAGGTGAGTGTCATCAGCTTCCGCTATGAACCTGCCGAGCTGACGATTCAACCCGGCGACACCGTGGTATGGCGGAACACCGGTGGCGTGCACAACGTGGTCGCGGACGACAACAGCTTCACCAACGGAGGTGTGAGCAGCGCGGCGTGGACATATTCACGTACGTTCACCACAGCGGGCCAAATCGGCTACTACTGCGCACCGCACGGCGGACCCGGTGGTATCGGCATGGCGGGGCGCATCACCGTGGCGGGCACCACGCCATCGATTCCGATCAGCCTCGGCATCAATGGCACCTGGTTTGACCCCAATCGGCCCGGCCAGGGATTCGTGCTCGACGTGGTGCCTGCAATCAACAGCCTGATCGTGGGCTGGTTCACCTGGAGTGCGACCGAAGCAGGCCGACATGACTGGATATCAGCGATCGGCCCCATCTCCGCCAATGGCGAAAGCGCGACCGTCGATCTGCAACGCAGCACCGGCGGCCTGTTCAACAGCGCCACCCCGCCGGTGGTGACCACCAGCATCGGTAGCGCCACCTTCCGCTTCAGCGACTGCGGGAACGGCACCTTGACGTTTCAACGCAACGACATCAGTCAGTCCGGGACGATTGCAATCAGACGCGTCGCGCCTGCGCCGAGCAGTTGCGTGAATCCGACCGCCGCTGCGGAATAGCGCTGAGCGCAACAGCGACTGATTGATCGCAGTCAAGCCGAATCGCACTCGTTCCCGCGCAGGCGGGAATCCAGAAACAGCGTGACCAGTACGCCCTTCGGAAGACACTGGATCCCGCCTACGAGGTGATGACGAAGTCTGGAAATGACGAAGTGTGGGAGGCGCTATCGCGTTCCGAATCAGTCATCGTCAGCGCCGTAGCGCAATTCAACTCGCGGCTGCGTCCAGCGTTCGGTCGCCAACGGTGTGAAATGCAGGACACGCTGGTCCGCGTTCCATTCAAAAGGCTGACCGGTCAACGGGTTGCGCATGCTGTCGCCCTGCTCTTCGATGTGCGCCGCCATCGCCAGCGCATCGACACCTGTTTGCCTAGCTTTGAGCTTGATCAGCAGTAGTCGCCGCAAGGCCTCGCGATCGTGCTCGCGCTTGCCCCAGTCGTAGGCGGGAATTGCGATACAGGCCAAGATGCGGCCCGCGAAGTTATGCGAGAGCTGCGACAGCAGCGCGCCCATGTCCTCAAACTGCGGAAAACTGGCAGTGATGAGTGTTCCTGCGTCCCGAGTCACCGCCTCCATCTCGGCCGGTGACGCCTCCAACACCCGCTGCATTTGCTCCCGATGCAAGGCGTGAACATTGAGTGTCGCTTGTGGCGCATAGGCTAGGTTTGTCCCCAGCATCGTCAGGCAGCCGCCTTTCACCGTTCCCGATAGGCACTGCCACAGCGTGCCGGGCACTCCCGGCAAGCTCTCCTCCATCGCGCTCGCAAAGATCCGAAAGTCGAGGTGCATGGCTTGCGACCAATCGAGAGCGCTGGCGGGTGCCGCCAATAGGCGTTGCAAGTGCTCTGCCTGTGCCGCCATTTGCTTGGCGCTGGCGTGATCCAGCCACGCATTGGCGATCAAATAAGCCTGCTCAATTTGATTGCCAGAAATCAGGATGGTCCAGATGTCCTGCGGCTGGCTGCGTACACGCAGCCAAAACTCAACGCTTTGTGCCAACCGTTGCAACGGAGGTGCGTCGGTCTGACGGGGTGATGAGGCAACCGAATCGGCGAGTTCCAGCGCGATCAGATTGGCGTGCAGCTGCATTACCCTGGTGTCCGCGTAGATGGATTCGCCTTCAGGCGGATCCAGCACCTGCCACTCTGGCAGGCGCAGCACCTGTTCAAAACGTTGCAGGCGTGTCGCATTCGCCTCGCGCAGCCTCAGCAACAGCTGCCGATGCTCATTCGCCCACTGCAGACAATCTTGATCGCGCGCCGCGCACAGTTCGGCCACACCGTCGGTGTCTTGATCCGGATTGACCGCAGGAAGCGCATCGACAAATAGCGCCCGCTCGGTCGCGTCTGGGTTGCCTGTCGTTACTTGGGAGGCGCGGGCAACGTAGACATCCACTCGCCGCCTAGCCAATGCGACCGGATCATCATCGGCCGCCGCGCCAAGGCCCGCCAGCAGCATCCATGCATTGTCAGCATCAGCGACCGGCTGGGCATGCGAGACGGCGAAGCGCAGCGCCGCAGGCGTGGGGGATTCGTCAATCGCGTTCCAGACGAGGAACACGATGACAGGGGATGCCAACACGGCGAAAAGAATAAAGGCTGCACGCAGCCAGCGTCGCGAAAGCGGCTGCTGAGGACGTGGAGCGAGTGCTGTGCGGGTTGGGTGAGTCGCCACGACGATGCTCCTTGTTCACCGGGCTCGGCGTGTTCGCTCGAACAACACGCCGCCAGCCAGCCTACAAAGTCGCCATGCTCATGCCGAGCACAGCGCGCATGCAAGTCGAGAAGAGCAGGACCCATCGCATGGCCGCTGCGAGTGCGCACAGCGACCACGCCAAGCCTCTGCGCCCTAGGCTAACGGGTCAGCGCCGTACGCGTTTGGACCTTCATCGCCCTTGACGAAGCCGGTCATGTACAACGCATACAAGTTCACGACCGGGATAAAGCCAATCAGCATCCACCAGCCCGGCTTGCCAACATCGTGCCAACGCTTGATCGGCAAGGCTAACGCCGGCACCAAGCACGCCAGACTCAGCAGCAGCGCCAGGATCGCGCCAATCATCCCCAGATCCGGAGACATCTGCGAGGCGCCCAGAACCAGTAACTGGGCGACCAACAACACGCCAAGCAGGCCCAAAGTCGCCAACCACCATGTCTTGCGCCCGATGCGACCCTCAAACGAGAAAAACAGTGCTTTCATTGCCCGCTCCCTTCAATGGCGAGGCCACGATGGCCTCACTTGAAAGTATGAACGGAATGTGAGGGCTAGCGGGGCCACACGCCTCAGATGGGACTGCTAACGCACGTAACTCGCACCGTTGATATCGATGCAAGAACCGGTCGCACTGGCGCAGGCACCGCTGGCGAGGAAGGCGCACATGGCGGCGATTTCGGTGGGCTCGGCCATGCGTCCGATGGGTATCTCGGAGCGCGCCGCGGCCAAGCCAGCCGCATTGTTGGGTGCCATGCGCGTATTGATCCATCCCGGCGCCAACGCATAAGCCAACACACCATCCTTGCCATGCGCACGAGCGATAGTCTTGGTCAAGGCCAGCACCGCGCCCTTGGAAGCGGCGTAGGCGGTGTGCTCGCCATCGTCGCCACGATAGCCGGCGCGACTGGCGATATTGATGAGGCTGCCGCCGCCGCTCGCCGCAAACGCCTTCACCGCCGAGCGGCACACATCGGCCACCGCAAGCAAGTTGACCTGCAGCGTCTGCGCCCAACTGGCGTGCCAGTCGTCGTCGCTGCTGCCCAGTGGGCTGCCCAGGTAAATCCCGGCGTTATTGATCACCACGTCGAGCCTGCCGTCAGCCAACTGCAGGGCTTGCTCGAACACACGGGTTCCAGCGCCAACGACGCTCAAATCTGCCAACACCACGCCCAACGCTCGGTCACCCATCTCAGCCGCCGCCGCGCGCGCCGCCTCCGGATTGGAGTTGGCATGCAACACCACCAACGCACCTTGTTTGGCAAATTCGTGCGCACACGCCAGACCCACGCCGTGGCTGGCACCGGTGATCAGCACGCGCTTGTTGGTCAGGGTCATGACGTTCGTCCTGGATGGGCTGCGATGCCGAGACCTCGGCACGAAACAGTCACACCTTGCCGCCGAACGCGATGATTCTGGCGACAGTCAGGCGACTGTGATTGAAGCTGGTGCCCAGAACGGGAATCGAACCCGTACAGCCTTGCGGCCGAGGGATTTTAAGTCCCTTGCGTCTACCAATTTCGCCATCCGGGCGGCGGGCGCAAGCTTAACGGGATCGACGGATAAAGTCCGCGCCGCCGCCGACGATTTTTCGCCCATCTGCAAAGATTCGGCTGTATCTATCGCGTGAGCAAACGTCCAACCGGACGCTCGCGACGCGAACCTATTCAGCCGCCCGGCACCAGCAGAATCTTGCCATCACGCTCGCCTACGGCGGCAGCAGCAACCGCCTCGCGAATGCGTTCGATCGGAAATGTGGCGGCGACCCGGCAATGCAGGGTGCCTTGGGCGATCAAGCTGGCGATTTCGCCAACCACAGCAACGCGTTGTTCGGCACTGGCCTCTTTGTACCAGCGCGACAGCCAGAACCCGCGCAGCGAAACGTCGCGAAATATGAAGGAGGCCGGCGAAATCTGGCAGGCCTCGCCGCTCATCATTCCGTAGTTCACCAGCACGCCGCGCTCGGTCAAGCAGGACGCCAGACGATCCGTGGCGGCGCCACCGACGGCGTCGATACCCAATCGGATCACTGCGCCACCAATGGCTTCACTCACTCGCTTGGCCAGTTTGTCGCCATCCACCAGCACCACGTCGCCACCCAGTTCGCGCACTGCATCCACCGCGCTCTCGCGGCGCACGATGTTGACCGTGCGCAGGCCGCGCAATTTGGCAATCTGGACTAGATAGGCACCGACGCCGGAGTTGGCGACGTTCTGGATCACCCACTCGCCCGGCGCCAAGTCGACGAATTCGCGCAGCATCAGCAAAGCGGTGGGCGGGTTGACCGTCATCATCGCCAGTTGCAGCGGATCGGCCTCGTTGGGCAAGGGCAGCAGACGTGCCGCGGCGACCACCACATGGGTGCTCCAAGTGCCACAGCCCACGGGCAGCAGAACAGTCTGGCCGGGTGCCGGACCGCGTGTGTCTGGACCAAGCTCCACTACTCGACCAACGCCCTCGTTGCCACCCACCGCTGGTAGCGGCGGCAGAATGCCGTACTGTCCGGTCAGCGTGAGCACGTCAGACGGGTTGATCGGCGCCGCTAGCACCTCGACCAAGGCCTCACCGGTGGCCAGTGGTGGCAGGCTGAATTCGACCGCGTCGATCACGTCCTGCGGGATGGGACCACGTTGCGCGTATTGGGCACGTTTCATGACGACGCCTATGTGTGGGTGACAGCCGCAGAGTATGGTTGATCTCGATCAAATGCTGCGCTCGGCTTGCGCTTACATTTGCCACTCCAATGTATGTGGGAGCACGACATGTTTGATTCGGCCGATCTCGACCACCGCATGGACAAGGCCCATTACCAGGCCGCTGAGCCGCTGCTGCGGCGCGCGCTGCTGGACGCCCAGTACGCGCTGGCCAGCCGACCAGACTTCCCAGTACTGATCATCATCGGCGGCGTCGATGGTGCGGGCAAAGGCGAAACGGTGAATCTGCACAACGAGTGGATGGCCCCGCGGCACATCCACACGCATGCGTTCTCCGAGCCTTCGGGCGAGGAAGCCGAGCGACCGCCGATGTGGCGCTATTGGCGCGTTTTGCCGCCGAAGGGAACCATCGGCATCTTTTTTGGCTCGTGGTACACCGCGCCGCTGCTGCGGCGGGTGTTGGGCGACGATAAGCAGGACGCGCTGGACAGCAATGTGGCCGCCATCCTGCGTCATGAGCGCATGTTGGTCGACGAGGGCGTGCTGCTGATCAAGTTCTGGTTTCATCTTTCCAAAGATCAGCAACGTAAGCGGCTGAAGACGCTGGAAAGCGATCCGAAGACGCGCTGGCGGGTGACGCCGGACGAGTGGCGGCGATTCCGCAAGTACGATCGGTTCCGTTCGGTATCAGCCGACGTCGTGCGCCAGACCAGCACCGCCGGTGCGCCGTGGATCGTGGTGCCGGGCGCGGACCATCGTTACCGCAGCATCACCGCCGGCAAGATTCTGCTCGAAACGCTGCAGACGCGATTGGCTCACGTGCCCGAGGCGCACGCTGAGGCACCGCCGGTGCCGCTACCGCAATTGGAGAACGTCAGACTCCTGCGCGATCTCGACCTCAGCAAGAAGCTGGGGAAACGCCACTATGAGCGTCGCCTCGAAAAGCTGCAGGGCGAGCTCAACCAGCTATCGCGCGCCAAACGTTTTCGTGATCGCGCTCTTGCCGTCGTTTTCGAGGGCAGTGACGCGGCTGGCAAGGGCTCGACTATTCGGCGCGTAACCGCCGCACTCGACGCGCGCTTTTTCCGGGTGATTCCGATTGCCGCACCCACCGAAGAAGAGCGCGCCCAGCCCTACCTGTGGCGATTCTGGCGGCAGCTTCCAGCGCACGGCCGGATTTCGCTGTTTGATCGATCCTGGTACGGCCGCGTGCTGGTCGAGCGCGTCGAGGGATTTTGCTCGCAGCCAGACTGGAATCGCGCCTATTCCGAGATCAACGATTTTGAGGATCAGATCGTCGCAAGCGGCACGGTGCTGTCGAAATTCTGGCTGCAGATCAGCGCCGACGAACAGCTAAGGCGCTTCAAGGAACGCGAAGACATCGCCCACAAGCAATTCAAGATAACCGCCGATGACTGGCGCAACCGCGAGCGCCGCGATGCGTACGAGGCGGCAGTTGCCGACATGGTCGACCGCACCTCCAGCCGCTTGGCACCGTGGACGTTGGTTGAAGCCGAAGACAAAAACTTTGGCCGCATCAAGGTGTTGCAAACCTTGGTTGATCAGCTCGAGGCTGCGCTGTGATCGGCTGACTGACTGACTCGATTGACTGGATAGACCAATGGCACTTCCTCAAGGCTCGTCATCCCGGCGAAAGCCGGGATCCGGCTCTGTTGAAACCTTGCTCTGAGCTGCAACCGCTGGATTCCGGCGTTTGCCGGAATGACGATTCCTGGGAGTTTTGGATCAAGGAAGGTGCCATTGCTGTATCAACCAATTTTGTTGGAGGAGCGCTGCCATGGGTCATCCTGTCTCATTCACCACGCCATCGGGCCGCATCACCGGTTGGCGCGCCGACCCGCCGATTCCGCCCAAGGCGTTGTTATTGGTGATCCAGGAGATCTTTGGTGTCAACGCGCACATCCGCCACGTGGTCGAGCGCTTCGCCGCGCACGGCTACATCGCAGTGGCGCCAGCGTTTTTCGACCATTTCGGATATCACATCGAACCGCCCTACGACGCCAATGGTGTCGCCCAGGGTCGCGAGTTGGTCGACACGCTGGGTTTCGAGCGCGTACTGAGCGATATCGCCGCGATTGAGGACAACCTGCGCGGCGACTACAAGATCGGCGTGGTCGGCTATTGCTGGGGCGGCACGGTCGCTTACTTGGCTAACGCCCAACTCGGGCTGCCCGCCGTCAGCTACTACGGCGCACGCACCTTCGAACTTTTACCGCAACGATTGCAGGCACCGATGGAGTTTCACTTCGGCGAGCAAGACCCACTGATACCGCCCGAGCACGTGGCGGCGCACCGCGAAGCCCATCCGCACGCGGCTACCTACACTTATCCGGCCGGGCATGGCTTCAACTGCGACGAACGGCCCGGATATCACGCCGAAAGCGCGGCAATCGCCATCGATCGCACGCTCAATTTCTTCTCGCGGGTGCTGCACATTTGATCGAAGTCATGTTCCGCCTGCGCACCCCGGCGCACGCTTGAATTCGAGAGACCACCGGGAGACAAAGCATGACCACCAAGATTGCATCGATTCTTGTCGCGACTGACCTGTCGGCACCCGCCCAGCTGGCAGTTGAACGTGCAGCGCGCCTGGCTGAAGAGCACGCTGCCCGCCTCGACCTGTGCTGTGCGGTGCCAATGCCGCAGCCCATGCCGATCTGGGGCGACATGATCAGCGCCAACTGGTTCGATAGCAGCGAGACTCAGGCAGCCACGGAGCAACAGCTGACGGCGCTGGCCAGCGCCTTGGGCAAGATCTTCGGCATACAGGTTGGCTGGCACTGCGAAGTGGCCAATGCCGGCAGCCTGGTGCCCGCTCATGCGCTAGCCGGCGGCTACGACCTGCTGGTGATCGGTGCCACCGGCGAGGGCGCAATCAGCCGTCGAGTGTTCGGCTCGACCGCACAAACCATCGTCCGCCGATCGCAGATACCGGTGCTGGTGGTCCGCAAGCCAGCGACTGCCAGCTACGCCCGGCTGCTCGCCGCCACCGATTTCAGCGAGGACGCACAGGCTGCGGCGCGCTTCGCCTGCACGCTCGCGCCCAGCGCCGCATTGACTGTGTTTGCTGCTCTCGACTTACCCACTTTCCGAGTCGACCCGCTACTCGGATTCAACGCCACCGAGCGTGCGACTCACTTGGGAACCGCACGCACACGTACGGGCGCGGCACTGGTCGATCTCGCAACCCGACTCGGCCGCCCCGGTGCCCACACCGAAGTCCGCGACGGCCGCCCCTCGCACGAACTGCCGGCACTCATCGCCGAATTGCAGACCGATCTGCTCTGCATCGGATCGCACGGCAAGTCCTTCTTCGAAGCCAGCATCCTCGGCAGCACGAGTCTGCATCTCATGAATGAAGCGGGTTGCGATGTGCTGGTGGTGCCACCGCAAAAACCGCTGCAGTAGCGCTCAGGAGTCCAATGACAAGGCAGGCACCGCTCTGTTGGATAGTTGCTTGCTCGCAGCGCCGTCAATTTGCCTTGGCGGGCGACTGCCCACTTCGCAGCAGACCAGCACCGGACTCGGCCGAAGAACCGTGTCGCCTTCACCCACAGTGAGACCCTAGATCGTGCCCGAAACTTCATGGAGCGCTTGGCCCGCGAAGTCCCGGTGGTCAAGCTCATTCACGGCATAATCGCGCAAGCGGTGTACCGCCGCGCCTCCGACATCCATTTTCGTCCGGGGGCCAAGCAGTTTGAACTGCTCTACCGAATCGATGACGACATGGTTCCGGTGCGTGGCTTTCTGCGCATGCTGGCACCCGCGCTGGTGAGCCGGATCAAAGTGCTGGCAGCGATGAACCTGGCCGAACATCGCAAGCCACAAGATGGTCGCTGCACCTTTGTGCTCGACGACGGCACCAGCGTCGACCTGCGCATCTCGATTCTGCCATCGGTGTTTGGCGAGAGCGTAGTGGTGCGCCTGCTGGACACTCGCGAGAGCCTGAAAACTCTGGACGAAATTGGCCTCACCGCGACCGACCGCGAACGCATCGATGACCTGATGAACCGCTCGCACGGCATGTTTCTGACCACCGGACCGACCGGCTGCGGAAAGTCGACCACGCTGTACGCGATGCTGCTGGAGATGCGTCGCCAGCGGATCAACATCCTTACCATCGAGGACCCCGTCGAGTTCCACATCGAGGGCGTGCAGCAGATGCAGGTGAACCGCCCCGCCAACTTCACCTTTGCCAGCGCCTTGCGCAACTTTCTGCGGCACGATCCCGACACCATCATGGTGGGTGAGATTCGCGACAAGGAAACTGCCGACATTGCCATAGAGAGCGCACTCACCGGCCACCTCCTGCTGTCCACTTTGCACACCAATACCGCGGCCAGCGCAGTGACCCGATTGCTCGATCTGGGCGTCGAAGCGTTTCTGTTGCGAGCCAGTCTGCTCGCGGTGATGGCGCAACGGCTGGTGCGTCTGACCTGCGAGCACTGCAAGAAGCCTGAGGTGGTCGCAGCGCACGTCCGCGATCTGCTTGGAGTGGCGCCCGACGAGGTCTTCCACAGCGGCCGCGGTTGCAATCAGTGCGGCGGCCGCGGCGTATTTCGCCGCAGCGCCGTCTACGAACTGCTGATCGTCACCCCTGCCCTGCGAAAGTTGATTGTTGCCAGCGCCGAAGCCGACCGAATCCACGAACAAGCGCTCGCCGAAGGCATGGTATCCATCACCCAGGCCGCGCTGACAATGGCCCGCAGCGGACGCATCTCGTTGCAGGAGGCCTACCGAGTACGAGCTGAGTGAGGTCTTGCGTGTGGTGCCGACCAATGCGCCGAGCGCGCGCCGGGACCACCAACCGTCTTGGGTCGTTTGACTTTGCTGCGCAATTTGGATCGAGACACTGTGCCGCTACTCCTTTTCCCGTAGCCAAGCGGCAAGGTCGCGATGACCATGCAGCACGCGCCATATGTCGACTTGGGTTGCCCGTTCGACGTAGAACACGATGTACGGAAAGTGTTTGGTGGGCCAGCAACGCAGGCCGGGAATGGCGAGCATGTCGGCGTAACGCTGCGAGCCGCTGGCCGGGTGGCTGGCGACATGCCGCAGAGCGATTTCCACGTCATGCACCCATCGCGTGGCAAGCTCAGCTCCACCTTCTCCAAAGTAATGATCGATGGCGGCAGCGATGTCCTGTTCGGCAAGCGGCAGCAGAACTAGTTGCTTGTGCTTCATGCCGCCGAGCGACCCTTTGCCTTTTCCCGCAAATCGGCGAACCACGCATCGTCGATGGTTTTGCCGGGCCCGGAATTGACGCCATCCAGCAGCAACTGCCGCAAAGCCTCGATATCGCGCTGCTTCCGGATCAGCTCGCGCAGGTACTCACTGGTCGAACCAAACCCCTGCGCGGCCACTTGCTGGTCCACGAAGGCTTTCAGTTCCTCAGGCAGGGAAATGTTCATGGTGGTGGCCACCGCACGCTCCTTTGGCAAAAATTGCCAAAGGAGCATAGCGCGCGCTGAGGCGGTCGTCATTGGATGGCCGACTGATTGGGCTGATGGTGAGGCATTCAAACGTCAACAGCAGCGGAGCAAGCTCCGCTCTACAGTCGCACATGCCCACCGCACACACGATCGCTCGCTAGCACCTTCGCCCTTGTAGAGCCGAGCTTGCTCGGCTGCTCTCAATGAATCGAATCCATCGCCACTTTCAAGGCTCAGCCTGGATCAAAGGCCTCGGCAAGCAGGCGAGCGGGGAGTGGTTCGGGGTCGGCGAGGCGATGGTGGATGGCTTGACCCAGCCAGCCTGTTCGAGCTTCTGGTCGATCAGCTGGCGTGCCTCCGTTTCTGGCGTCGTGCGTGTCTTATTGTCGCGTTTTGCGGCCTCATCGCCTATGACGCGATTGAAGGACTGGGGTCCAAGTATCGCGAAGATAAATGCGCAGGGAACGCCGGCCGCACGCACTAGCCAATTCACTTCAGATGGGTGGCCAAACGGCAAAACTCAGAATGACGTTTGCAGGCTCTGCGAATGCGGCTGTCACGCTCGGTGACAGAGTTCGGCATCGCACAGACCACATGGGTCGATAACCCTACTGTGGGACAGACGTTGCAGGTATCAACCTGCATCAAGCGAGTTCGCCGATCCAACCCTTTAACACCGCGCTGGTAGCCCGAGGCATACCCATGAACGCCACTACTTTGCTGATGGCCGCCGCGATCACCTTGCCCGTCGTCGGGCTATGCGGCTGGTTCTGGATCACAGTCAAGCAAATCGAGAGGCAATTTATCGTCGGATTCGAAGGCATGCACTTCGAGATCTGAGCACAGGCTGCTGAAAACCGGGCGGGGCGAGTGCTGCCCCGCCGAATTTCGTGATCAGGCGATGAGTTCTGGATAGTCGGTGTAGCCCTT
>JANNWF010000413.1:0-3921 GCA_031408455.1 Pseudoxanthomonas sp.
CGCTGACACCCTTGTCTTGATTGCCCTGCACCGAGCCGTCGGCATCGAAGAGGCCGCGCAGAAATCCACGATGGAAGTCGCTGGAGGTTTTCTCAACCGCTTGGGTGATGGCTTTGTCACCCGGACGCAAACCCAGCTCAAACGCAAGATCACGCAGTGAAGCCAGTTTGAGGCGATGCTCGCCGCGACCCTGTACATCCATCCAGCCGACGAAGTCACTGCGATGCGGCAGGGTATTCGCACAGCGCAGGGCTTCGTCCATCAGCGCGACAGGCGAACACGCAGAGGCGTTGACTGCCGCCGCTTGCGTCCAGACCGACAGCACAGCCGCGTCCGACTTCAGCGTTCCATCGCCAACCAACAAACCAAGCAGGAACCCTTCCTCATAGGTACGTGCACCTGACCACTCGGCGCCGCTGCGGTGATTGTTGAGCAGCACGCGGTCACCGGCGACCAGCTGGCCCGCCTCGCACCACTCGGTGTCGGTCGACCAGCGGGTCTGCCGAGTGACTCGGCGCACGCGGTGATCCGCCGTAAGACGAAGGTGCTGACCTTCAGCGGTCTGCAGACGCAGCACCGGCTTGCTTGCCGTACGGAAGAAGCCTTCCGCGCCGCTGGCGTGGTCGGTGCCATCCACGCGCGCCATGAACGGCGTGCCCAACAGGTCGCTGACCTGACGCGGGCCATCGGCCGTCTGCACCCACGTTTCGGCAGTCACGCACGGGTTAGTCGCGCGAATGCTTTCGCACCACCAGTTGTTGTTCATCTCGTTGACGCGATCAATCAGGATGAAGCCGGGCTCGGCGAAGTCATACGTGGACACCATGATCATGTCCCACAGATGACGGGCACGAATGTGGCCGTAGATCTTGCAGGCAACCAGACCGTCGTCGCGGGTGACGTAGTTGCGGGTGGTCGGCCATTCGCGCCAGATCACTTGGGCGATGTCGGCGGTATCGATCTCCGACTCTTCTTTCACGTGCACCGGAAACACCAGCGGCCAATCGGCATCGGCGGCCACGGCGAGCATGAAGTCGTCGGTGATCAGCAGTCTCAAATTGAACTGCCGCAGACGGCCGTCCTCGCGCTTGGCGCGGATGAATTCCTTGACGTCCGGATGGCTGACGTCGAACGTGCCCATCTGCGCGCCGCGGCGGCCTCCCGCGCTTGAAACGGTAAAGCACATCTTGTCGTAGATATCCATGAACGACATCGGGCCGGAGGTGTACGCACCGGCGCCGGCGACGAACGCGCCGCGTGGCCGCAGGGTGCTGAACTCATAGCCGATGCCGCAGCCGGCTTTCAAGGTCAGACCGGCTTCGTGGACCTTCTCCAAGATGCCGTCCATCGAATCCTCGATGGTGCCCGACACCGTGCAGTTGATGGTGCTGGTGGCAGGCTTGTGCGCCAGTGCGCCGGCGTTGGAGGTGATGCGGCCGGCAGGAATCGCACCGCGACGCAGCGCCCACAGGAAACGCTCGTACCAGTACTTGCGCTTCTCGGGCGTCGCTTCGGCATCGGCCAAGGCGCGCGCGACGCGCTTGTAGGTGTCGTCGATCTCGTGATCGATCGGCTCGCCCTGCTTGCTCTTGAGGCGGTATTTCTTGTCCCAGATATCCAGCGACGCCGGCTGTAGCGGCATCAACAGGGCGTCGTTTTTCACCGCCTCAAGGCGAACCGTGCTCATCAAATCATGTCCTCCGAACTTGCTTGTCTGGAGCGCCGTCCGCGCAGGCGGCGACGCTGTTCTTGTGTATTCAATCGTGCGACTGGGTGACTGTTTGGCTGTCGCTGACTACATGAGGTTTGCTGGGGCCGTCTGCCCGCCTCTCTGCCGCATTCGATGCGAGATTCGGTGTGCAAGGCGGCCGCAAACGCAGCAGTGCGGCTTGATCGACAGCGTTTGAACGCGGGCTTGGACGAGGTCCCTCCAGACCTCAGGCCGCGCTGCAACTTTGCGACATAACCCCATGTATTGGTTGTTTTGCCACAACAACCACAAGATGTAGTGGCAACGCCGCCGTAAACTACTGCTGGGTTGGGACCCTGTCAATGACAAATTTTTGCCTTTCGAGCGGATGCGGGCTGTAGCCTACGTATCGATCCAACGCCGCCGCCAAAAGACCGGGAACAGCGCGCCTTTTTGCTGGTCTGAGGGTTCCTGCTCGCAAGTTGCCTACTCCTGTTCGGCCCCACTGCGGATCACTTAAGCCGTCATTTCGGCGCACGCCTGAATCCACTTCCAGCGCGTCGTAATCCCACCATGGATTCCGGCGTGCGCCGGAATGACGGCCTTCATGTGGTCGCTTATCCCAACCGTCTCGTGCTCAGCCCACACCATCGAAGTGCTCTATGCCTAAAAATCTGCACACCCAGCTGCTCACCCTGTCCCTGCTAGTCCTGTCTCGTCTCGCCAGCGCCGCATTGCCGGCTGCGGTCGAAGGCCAGCCGCTGCCTTCACTGGCGCCGATGCTGGAAGGCGTCACCCCGGCGGTGGTCAACGTCAACAGCAAAACACTGGAGCGCGTGCGCAACCCCTTGGCCGAGGACCCGTTCTTTCGCCAGTTCTTTGGTCTTGGCAACCTGCCGCAGGAGCGCATCAAGCAATCGCTGGGTTCGGGCGTGATCGTGGATGCGGCAGCCGGCTTGGTGCTGACCAACAACCACGTGATCGACGGCGCGGACGAGCTGTCCGTCACCTTGAGTGACGGCCGCACCTTGGCGGGTGAGTTTGTCGGCGCCGATCCGGATACCGACATTGCCTTGATCCGCATTCCCGCCGAGCAATTGACCGCCGTGCCGCTCGCAGCCACTTCAAGCGCGTTGCGAGTGGGCGACTTCGTGGTCGCAGTGGGCAATCCGTTTGGTCTGGGTCAGACCGTGACCTCGGGCATCGTTTCCGCCTTGGGTCGCTCAGGCTTGCAGGGGCTGGGCTATCAGAACTTCATCCAGACCGATGCCAGCATCAATCCGGGCAATTCCGGCGGCGCGCTGGTGAATTTGCGCGGCGAATTGGTCGGCATCAACACCGCAATCTTTAGTCCGTCCGGCGGCAATGTCGGCATTGGGTTCGCCATTCCGACGCCGCTGGCGAAGGAAGTGATGCGACAACTGCTGGCCTTTGGCGAAGTGCGGCGCGGCAGCTTGGGTATTCAGACTCAAGACGTCACGCCGGAATTGGCCGAGTTGCTCGGGCTTGGCACGCGGCGTGGCGCAGTGGTGACGCGAGTGCAGGCCGATTCGCCAGCCGCTGCTGCTGGCCTCAAAGCCGGGGATGTGATCGTCAAGCTGGACAGCAAACAGGTCATCGACGGACAAAGCCTGCACAACCAGGAAGGGCTGCTGCCGGTGGATGAAGCGGTGAGTCTGGTGGCCTTGCGCGAAGGTCGCGAAGTGAGATTGTCAGCGGTGCTCAAGGCGCGCTTGCGGGCGCTGAAGGGCAAGGATCTGGACGCGCGGTTGGCGGGTGCGCGGTTTGTCGAACTGCCCGAGCAACTGCGACAGCGGGGTGGACAAGGGGTGGCGATTGAAGAGATTGAAGCTGGCAGCCGAGCTGCGGCCAATGGGCTGCGTCCTGGGGATGTGATTACTGCGGTCAACCGTCGCGACGTGGGCGATCTGGAGGCGCTGAATCAACGCATGCAAGCGCCGCCCGAGCAGCTGGTGCTGACGGTGGTGCGTGGTCGGCGGGCGGTGTTGGCGTTGATTGAGTAGGGGGCGATTCGGGATTGAGGCGAACAAGCCAAGGCGGGGCATTGCGTGGCTATTTGGCACCGGCTCGCAGAGCAGCCGAGCAAGCTCGGCGCTACAAGAGCACTTGTCGCCCTGCATTGGTAGAGCAGAGCAGCCGAGCAGGCTCGGCTCTACAAGAGCACTTGTCGCCTAGCATAGGTAGAGCAGAGCAGCCGAGCAAGCTCGGCT
>JANNWF010000414.1:0-2665 GCA_031408455.1 Pseudoxanthomonas sp.
CCTGATCTCCCAACCGCCGCCGCCACAAAGGGGACCCAAGAGCAGGTGCAACAGCAACAGCAACAGCAACAGCAACAGCAACAGCAACAGCAACAGCAACAGCAACAGCAACAGCAACAGCAACAGCAACAGCAACAGCAACAGCAACAGCAAATAGAACTGCAACTGCAACTACAACTGCAAATGCAAATGCAACAGCGCCGCGCGACGCGGCGAGTCAGTGCGGGGCTGGCCTGTCTTGTCAAAGCAGGCCAGCAGCCTCTTCCGAGCGAGCGAACTGTCAGAGGCTTCTTGCAGCCATGACCGACTGGTCACAGCGACCGCGCACGGCCGAATTTTCTGGTGTTGACAGCGTGCGCTTCGTCAATGAGGTCCGGCCCTTGGCGCGTCCAGCGGTGTTACGCGGTTTGGTTGCGCAGTGGCCGGCAGTGGCGAAGGCTCGGCAGTCGGATGTGGCGCTTTGCGACTACCTGCGCGGCTTGGATTCAGGTGCCGAGGCCGAGGCCTGTTTCGGGCAAGCGGGCATGGCGGGTCGCTTTTTCTACGACGAAGGTTTGACCGGGCTCAACTTCGAGCGCCGTCGTGTCAGCGTGGCGGAACTGTTGAATTTCTTGCTGCAAGTAAAGAGCGCCGAACAGCCGCTGTATGGCTACGCCGGAGCGGTGCGAATCAAGGAGTCGTTGCCCGGATTCCTTGAACACAATCCCAGCCCTTTGGTTGATTCCCACGTCGATCAGCTCAATTCGATCTGGATTGGCAATCGGACCCGAATATCGGCGCATTGGGACTTGCCACAGAACCTCATTTGCGCGGTGGGTGGCAGACGTCGTTACATTCTGTTTCCGCCCGAACAACTGGCCAATATTTACTGCGGACCGCTGGATTTCACCCCGGCCGGGCAACCTATCAGCTTGGTCGATTTCCATGCGCCGGATTTCAGTCGCTTCCCGCGCTTTGCCGAGGCGATTCAAGCCTCCGAAGTGGCCGAACTTGAACCCGGTGACGCCCTGTATCTGCCCAGCTTGTGGTGGCATCACGCCGAGTCGCTGGATCCGATCGGGGTGATGGTCAACTACTGGTGGCGCGATGAGCCGGCGCACGCGATGTCACCCAAGTTGAGCTTGCTGCACGCCTTGATGACCATTCGGCAGCTGCCCGCTCACGAGCGTCTGGCTTGGCGCGCGTTTTTCGATCACTACAATTTTGCCGCAGATGAGGACGCGGCGTTGGCGCATATTCCCGAACTAGCTCGCGGTGTGTTGGCGACGATGAACCCCGAACTTGCCGCGAGGTTGCGCTCGCAATTGGCGCGTTCGTTGAATTGGTAGTCAACTGCTGTAGCCGCTCCGGGCCTCAGCCAACGCCAGATCCAACCGCGCCAGTTCACCCGCCAAATCCGCGTTCGCTCGTTCGGAAAGTGCATTGTCCAGCTGCTTGCTGCGCGGACCTGCCACCCACGCAAACACCACCTGATTGCTCATCGGCGGCTGCGGCACGCTGACCATGGCGGCACCGAAGCGTTTGCGGATACGTTGCAGGTGGCGATCAGCATCGGCGCAAAACAGGTTCACCACCAGCACGCCGCCTTCGGCCAAAGCGGCATGGCAATCGTTGTAAAAGCGCTGCGAAGCCAATGGGGCTGGAATGCCGGTTTCGTCATAACCGTCGACCAACAACACGTCATAACGACGTCGATGGCGGCGCAAAAACAGCGCGCCATCATCCAGATGCACGCGAAACCGGGCGTCGTCCTTGGGCACTCGAAACGTATTGCGCAGGGCGATAACCTGCGGGCTGATCTCGACCACATCGATCGCCGCTTGCGGCAGGTGACGATAGCAATATTTGGCTAGC
The DNA here is from genome assembly GCA_031408455.1 of Pseudoxanthomonas sp. Classification (GTDB taxonomy): domain Bacteria; phylum Pseudomonadota; class Gammaproteobacteria; order Xanthomonadales; family Xanthomonadaceae; genus JANNWF01. Next base: position 1,855 of record JANNWF010000414.1, read on the forward strand.
GAGCCACCGCCCAAGCCAATCATCGCGATGCGCTCAGGATGGCCGACGAAGCGCACGAACCCCATCATGCTGCGGGTATATCCGACCAGCAGTGCCTGCGGGCGAAATGTCCACATGCGGCTCTGCGCCTCGGTCGCCGTGAACTGCAAGGACGTAAGTAGCCACGAGCGTTTCACGAACGGTGCGCGCAGCGCCGTGGCAGTCGATTCGGCAGTCGGTGGCAAAGCGTCACGGCGGCGACGCCTGAGTAACCAATCAAAAATCATGCGGCATGATGCCAGCGTGGCACGGCGGCGTCAGCGCTGGCGCTATCGACACGGCGTGGTCAGCGCCGGCGCTATCGATAAGCGCAGCAGCTTCGCGACTCAGCGGCTAAACTTCGCGCCCCGACCGGACCTGCGCTATGAACAACCACATCGCCACCGTGCTAGAAGCGCGCGCCCTCGCCAAGACCTGGTTCTATCCGTTTCAGCTGCCATCGGGCCAGTTCACATCGACCTACGACGGCGGTGTGTTGGACGCGATCCACAGCACACGCTCGCAGATGCTGGATACGCTGTTGGCACAGGCTTTCGGAAACGATTGCTCGGCGCTGACGGCGGTTGACTTGGCCTGTCATCAGGGCTGGTTCTCGGCGCAATTGGCGCAACGCGGCATGCGCCAGGTCACCGGCATCGATGCGCGGCCCGAGCACATCGAGGATGCCAGTCTGATTCGCGATTGCTTGCAGCTCGACAACTGGTCGCTGCGGCAATCTGATGTTCATGATCCTGCCCTGCTCGACCTTGGCCAACACGACGTGGTGCTGTGC
>JANNWF010000415.1:0-3906 GCA_031408455.1 Pseudoxanthomonas sp.
GATCGCCGCGTTCGGACACACCGGTGCGCAGACGTCACAGTTGACGCAAAGGTCGGTAATCAGCAAAGCCATGCGCGTGACGCGGCACCCGCGGGTGCCGCGAAGTCATTTCAGCCGGAAAGCGCCATCAGCCAATTGACGCGACCTACGGATCAACCTGCACGAAGCCGGCGCCGGTAGCTTCCACCAGCGACCGAATTTGCTCGGCATCGTCTTGGCTGCCGATGTACAGCACGCGCACGTCTTTCATCGAACCCGGCTCGGCTTCGACGAATGCCTCTTCGATCAATTCGGCCATGCGCTTGGGCGACGGCGATCCGAAGGCCAACATGTTGCCCGGCACCACGCCACGCGAGACGGTGCCGATGACGTTCTCAAGCTGGCGCTCGTATTGATCGTCGAAATCTTCGGCTGACTCTTCCGGCAAGTAATACATGAATGGGCTACTGCGAATGCCCTGCATATTCTGCTTCACCACTTGCACCAAGTAAGCACGCCATTCGCGGTCATCGTTGCTGGTGGGGGCAGACAGGATCACTGGCGCGACGACCGCCGCTTTTTCTTCGCCTTTGCAAGCCGCGAGGGTTAGCACGGCAACGATCATCAGGGTGGTACGGATCAGGGTGCGCATGACGGATTCACCTCGAGAACGTGGATGGAAGCGTGTACGTGTAACGGTAAGTTTAGACCCAAGAGCTTAATCACCAAGATAGCGACGCTTGAGCGCCTCAGCGACCGACGGGTGCACAAATCCGGAAACGTCGCCGCCCAAGCGCGCAATTTCACGCACCAAAGACGACGAAATGAAACTGTATTGCTCGGCCGGGGTAAGAAACAGGGTTTCAACTTCGGGCACCAAATGGCGATTCATGCTTGCCAACTGGAACTCGTACTCGAAATCCGAGACTGCGCGCAGACCACGCAGCAGCACCCCAGCGCCGACTTCTCGCACAAAATGCGCGAGCAGATTGCTGAAGCCCAGTATCTCTACATTGGGAATGCCCGCAAGCGCGGTGTGTGCCAACTCGATGCGTTTGGCGAGCGTAAAACCTGGCCCCTTGGCTGGGCTCTCGGCCACGCCTACCACGATCTTTTCAAACAAGACCGACGCGCGGGCCACCAGATCAGCGTGGCCATTGGTGATCGGGTCGAAGGTGCCTGGGTACAGCGCGATGCGGGGGCTGGGCTGGCTCATGCTGACGTGCGTTTCGTCGCTACAAGTGGGTTGGTCAGAACGCAGAAGCGGCGGTTGACTGTGGCACTGCCTCGCTCAGTCGGTTGAGCCAGCGAAAACAATCTTCACAAGTGTATCAGTCGGAATGGCGGCCGAAGGAGCGTTGGAAAACCCGAAACTCCACATCGCGTGTGTGGCCCTGTCGATGCAAGACAAAGCCCGCCGGAATCGCTACTTCGGCGTCTGCTGCAGACTCCACATAGATGCTCGATCGGGCCGCCATAAGCGGAACCAATGCGGCTAGAGCGGCATTCCAAATGCCCAACTGAAAAGGCGGGTCGACGAAGGCGATGTCGAAAGGTGGATTGCTGAGTCCATCCGCAAAGCTGGCAGCGAGCCAGCTCAAGACATCTGCTGTCACCACCTCAACGGCTTCGGCATTCAGGCGTGCGGCAGAACTGCGCAGCGACGCTGCCAATTCCAGATCGCGCTCAATCAGCAAGGCGTAGGCGGCGCCGCGCGAAGCCGCCTCGAAACCGAGGGCACCGCTACCGGCGAACAGGTCGATGCAGCGACTGCCAAGCAATTCAGGCGCCAACCAATTGAACAGGGTTTCGCGCACTCGATCCGAGGTCGGTCGCAATCCAACTTTGGCCGCCACTGGCAGCTTGGAGCCACGCAAGCGGCCGCCAATGATGCGCACCTGCCCCAGCGTGGGCGGCGGCGGTTTGTCAGAGGCCGTTCTGGGGGGCGGTGCTACCATCCGCGCATTGTCTGCGATTGCACGCGCCATGCTCAGCTTCTTCAAGAAAAAACCCGTCCCCGTGCCGCCAGCGGCCACCGAATCGCCTACCGAATCGGCCGAAACATCATCGTCCAAAGATGCATCCGCGCTGGCGGCAAGTGTCGACCCGGCACCCGCCGCCGAAGCAAGTACCGCCGGCAGTTGGCGTGACCGTCTGCGCGGCAGCATTTTCACCCGCGACTTGGGTGACCTGTTTCGTCGTCGCTTGCCGATTGACGACAACCTGCTCGACGAAATCGAAACCACGCTGTTGCGAGCCGATCTTGGCGTTGCAGCGACCGAATTCGTCATCAACGCCCTGCGCGAATCCATCAAGCGCGGCGAAGTGAATGATGCGACCGCGCTGGTCGACTTCCTCCGCGCCATGCTTGTGGCCATGTTGCGTCCGGTCAGTGTGCCGCTGGACATCTCGCTGGCGAAGCCATTCATCCTGCTGACGGTCGGCGTCAACGGCGTCGGCAAGACCACCACCATCGGCAAACTCGCTCGTCGTTTCACCGATGAGCGCAAGAAGGTGATGCTTGCTGCCGGCGATACCTTTCGCGCCGCGGCCGTCGAGCAGTTGCAGCAATGGGGCGAGCGCAACCATGTTCCTGTCGTTGCGCAAGGAGCCGGTGCCGACTCGGCCTCGGTGTCCTTTGACGCCGCGCAAATGGCCACCGCGCGCGGAATTGACCTGTTGATCGTCGATACCGCCGGACGCTTGCACACCCAGAGCGGCTTGATGGACGAACTTGCCAAGGTCAAGCGCGTGTTGAGCAAGGTCGATGCCAGCGCGCCGCATGAAGTGTTGCTGGTGATCGACGGCACGACTGGCCAGAACGCGATCAATCAGGTGCGGCATTTTCACAAGGCCGTCGGCGTGACTGGGCTGGTCGTTACCAAGCTCGATGGCAGCGCGAAGGGCGGCGTGGTGTTTGCCCTGGCGCGTGAATTTGGGATTCCCATTCGTTTCGTTGGCTTGGGCGAGAAGGTGCACGATCTGCGTGCATTTGACGCGGATGCTTTTGTCGACGCCTTGTTGCCTACCGATCTCGCGGGCTGAGGCTTACGCCTGACCTTGCCGGTTTCAGCGCCCCCGACAACTCGCCAACGAGGCCGACGCTGGTGGTTGATCGCCGCCACTGGGCTGTCGTTAGTCGCCGCCGGTTTTGGTGTGCATTACCTGATCCAACCCGAACGCTTGGGCGCGACCCTAATTCGGCGTGCCGAAGCAGCGAGCGGGCTCAGCATCGAACTGGCTAAACCTGCCCGCCTGAGTCTGTGGCCGCGGCTGAATCTGCAACTCGACGGCGTTAGCGTCCGGGAGGCGATCGGTACAGCCGCCCTACTGCGCGCCGAACGTGTAGAAATCGCCCTGCCGCTGTCCCTGATGTGGTCGGCTGAGCCACAGATCGGGCGGATTGATGTGCAGCGTGCCGACATCGACCTCGCCGCAGTGATGACTTGGATGAGTGACGACACCGCCAGCGGCCCGCCGGCGGCTCTCCGACTACCGGAAATAGCCGCTCAGCTTTTATTCACCGAATCCACCGTGCGAGCCAATGGATTCACTCTTCGCGACCTTGACCTGCAACTGTCCGCCTTACGCGACGGTTTGCCAGCAACGCTTTCCGCGTCCACACGTAGCGCAGATGAAGGCGCCGAATCCTGGCGACTTAGCGCCCAAGCCACTCCGCGTCAACGTGAGCAAGGCATCCATGTTGAGGCTTTCGCGATGACGTTAACCAAGCGTTCCCATTCGGAACCTGCTGTCTCGTTGCGCGGCGAATTGGCATTGGAGTTGCCACAACGACTCGGTTTGGATCTTGCTCTCCACCTTGCGCATCCCGAGCAACTGGCGATGCCTGCATTACCCGCAGCACTCCAGGCACAACTGACTGAGCCCATTTCACTCAGCTACGACGGCGCCGGGGATCTCAGCGCG
>JANNWF010000416.1:0-3753 GCA_031408455.1 Pseudoxanthomonas sp.
GACATGCCAATGATGGCGTTCATCGGTGTGCGGATTTCGTGACTCATGTTCGAAAGAAAATCCGATTTGGCGAGATTGGCCATATCTGCCACCGACCTCGCCTTCTCCAGCTCGACGCTTCTTTCCTGCAGCACCTGATCCAGGCGCTTGCGCTCGGTGTCATCACGCGCGGCGGCGAAAATGCCGAGGACCTGGCCCTTGTCGTCCTTGTAGACGCTGGCGTTGTAGAGCACATCCATGACGCGCCCCGTGGTGTGGCGGATGGCGAGCGGGTAATCCCGCACCAGGCCCTCCGAAAAAACCTTCCGATAGCCGGCGCGCGCCGCGTCCGGGTCGGTGAAATAGTCCGAGAAATCCGTACCAATAAGCTGTTCGCGCGGCACCCCGGTCGCCTCTATCGAAGCGTCGTTCACGTCGGTGATCTTGCCCTCCGGGCTGATGGTGACCAGCGGGTCAAGCGAGGCTTCGATGAGCGAGCGGGCGTATTGCGACGCCTGCTTCTGTGCCTCCTGTGTGGCTTTCATGAATATCAACCCTCAATTGAAACAACGCCTCTCGCTATCGGATGAACGACATGACAGCTTAAGAGACTTACTTCACGAGAATCGCCGCCAGTCCTGACAGCATAACCATGCTCACTACGTCGGCGACGGTGGCGGTGCACCGTACTATCACCATTCGAGCCTGCAGCGCTCCGTGCGTTATCGAACATGACGAACGACCGTATCCCTGCACAGGCGACCCTTAATCCGGGACTATTGGAGTTGCCTTGCCAGTGACCGCTTCAAGTTATCTGCACAAGACGAATGGCAGGTTTTGAGAGGATTCGTCACAGGCACATCAGCTATAGGAAATTCAAACGCCCTTTTCTGGCAGTCTGTCGGCTAGGCGGCGGCCGCGCATGGGCCGGTTTGGGCTAGGATCGGACCTACGCGAACGCACTATTGCATCACGTGGGCGCGTAGAGCGGCGCGGCCGCCTGCGCGGTCGCTGCGGTGCTAGCGGCGCGCGCGGTTGCGCGTCCCTCCGTGGCGGTGAAACGCGCGGGTCGGTGGGCGCGGCCTAGACCAGCCTGGCGGCTCGCGGCAGTGACTTGAGCTACTGCGGCCGACCCCGGTCGTTTAAGAAGTAGGGCGTCTCTGCCAGGTCAACGGCGGCCTCATTTTTCTCCGGAACGAATACCGGCGTCGCGAACTTCGTTTCGGACTTACAGCACCCCTTCTTTGCCTTTCCGGTAACCATAATTTCCCCATGCCCGCCCCATCCAGGCCATCCGACCGGCTGCTGCACCTGCTGCCGGACGTCGTCCTGCAGACCGACGCCCTCTGGGTGATCACCTATTTGAACCCTGCCTGGCAGAGGGTCACCGGACACCCGCTGGATGGCTCGCTCGGCAGATCCCTGCTCGACTTCGTGCACCCCGATGACGGGGGCACCTTGCGGTCAGGCATGCCGGTGTTCCGTCTCCGCTTCGCCAGCGCAGACTACCGTTGGGTGCGCATGCAGCTGCACGCGGACTGCGACACGACTGACCGCGTGCTCAGCCGCCAGGGCATGCTGATCGAAATTACCGAGATCACCGAACAGGTCCTAATCGAGATCCGGCAGCGCTTCCTGCGCCTGCTCGAGACCATCGATGGGGTCGTCTGGGAGGCCGAGCGCGGCGTCGGAAACACCTTCCTCAGCCCCCAGGTCGAGCGCCTGTTCGGCTTCACGGTCGAGGAGTGGCGCTCCGATCCGGGGTTCTGGCGGGGCCACGTGCATCCGGACGACTTCCCGGAGGCGCACGCCATCGACGAAGCCGCTTACAGCGCCAGCCACAGCTACGCTTACGAGATGAGCTACCGGCTGACCGCAAAGTGCGGAAAGGTGGTTTGGGTGCGCGACCTGTGCCGTGTGATCGTCGAGGCGGGCCGGCCGAACCGGATGATCGGGCTGATGATCGACGTGAGCCAGCAGAAGCGCACCGAAATCAACCTGGTGCAGTCCGACAATCGCTATGCGCTCGGCCACCCGCGGGTCCAACGACGGCATCTGGGACTGGAGCCTGCAAGCGGACGTATTCCACGCCTCCCAGCGCTTCCTCCAGATCGTCGGCCTGGGCGGCGCCGGCAACCAACATGAGGACGGCTGGCGGTTCCTCGAGCAGATCATCGATCCCGAAGATCGCGATCGCGTGCAGGCGGTCTATCTCAGGCATCTTGAGGGGGACACTCCAAACTTTTCCGTCGACTTCCGCGCGCTCCACGCTTGTGGGCGACTGGTGTGGGTGAACTGGCGGGGCGTCGCCCAGATTGAGCAGGGCGTCGCCGTGCGGATGGCTGGATCGCTGAGCGATCTGGCGGAGCGCGGCAGCTCCTACGACTCACTGACCAGCCTGCCGGGACGCCCTTTGTTCCGCGATCGCCTTGAGCACGCCATCGCGCTGCAGAATGAGGCCGCGACGAGGAAGATCGCCTCGTCCGGGCCCGGCGGCATGGCGATGTTCGCGGTATTGCTGCTGGACCTGGATCAGTTCAAGGCCATCAACGACAGCTTGGGACACCATGCCGGCGATCAGCTACTGCAGATAGTGGCGCGCCGACTCGAATCCAGCGTCCGGCCCTCAGACCTGGTCGCCCGCATGAGTGGCGATGAGTTCAACGTCCTGCTCGAGGCGTTGGATCCGGCCAGCGCCTCCGCCCGGGTGAAGCAGATCGCCGCTACCCTCGCGGCACCGTATGAACTCGATTCGCATACCGTAACCGTTGGCGCGAGTATCGGGGTGGTCATCAGCCAGGCCGGATTGGCGACCACCGACGACTATCTGCGCGCCGCCGACGCCGCCATGTACCGGGCCAAGAGCGAGCGGCTAGGCGTGTACATGTTTGGCAGCTGACGTTGCCAATCGGGGCCAGGCGGGCCGGCCCGGAGTTATAGGAAACACTGAGCGAAAAGTCCGACCAAGCGCGCTTTGGAATCGCGGTAGTGCACCTGCCCACAGGCGAAGTCCGCCACCACTTCCGCTTCACCAGCTTGGTCGAGGAACTCTACGATGTCGCAGTGATTCCAGAGGCCGTACGGCCGATGCTGCTGGGCTTCAAAACTGATGAGATCAAGCACATCATCCGACCGGCATAAAGCCAAGGTCGGGCGCGTGGCTTGCTCGCGCTCAAGACAATGCAAATGGCGCCTCCGCGCATTCGCCAGCATGCTGCTCCGAACGGTGCTCGAAAGGCATCGTCAGCTCGCGCTGAAAGTGAACGCTGACGAACGTCCGCTCTGCTCTCTCCCCGACGTGAATTCGAATGGCCGAAACGGGTCGATGGACTAAACCGCTCGCGCGGTAGTCGCGTCGTCGAGCGCGGGGCGGCTGTTGGTGCCGTGGTTTCTGCGAAGTTGTGCGGCGAGGCAATGGGCCTCGCTTTGCAACGGAGTAGTCACCATGAACACGACCCATCATGCGGGTTCACCGCTGCGTCAACGCATGCTCGAAGACATGCGCTTGCGCAAGTTGAATCGCCACACGCAGTCGGCCTATGTGCTGGCCGTTCGCAAGCTGGCCGCCTACCTTGGACGTCCGCCCGACACCGCCTCGGTGGAGGATCTGCGCAACTTCCAACTGCATCTGGTGGACACCGGCATTTCGCCGATCACGCTCAACGCGACGTTGACCGGGCTGCGGTTCTTCTTCGACATCACGCTTGAGCATCGCGAGTTGATGGCGCGAATGCATCCGGTCAAGGTGCCGCAGACCTTGCCGGTCGTGCTCAG
>JANNWF010000417.1:0-6291 GCA_031408455.1 Pseudoxanthomonas sp.
TCGGTAATTGCGTGCTGGTGGGACGGCAGTCCGCTTGAACATTTAGTTGACCTTCGGCTCTTGCTGCGTCGCGCAATGAATACCTCCACCTCCCGCTGCGATGCCGTCAATGTTGATCTGGACAACATCGCGCCTAGGAAAGTAACCTCCCCAACTCCCGCTCGCATTGTGTCTTGCTGACGCCAGGATTGCGGTTATCGTTGAGCACACAACTCTCGGTAATGATTGCCGTACCGTGTCCGTCAACCTCAATTCCGCCGCCTTCAAGTACCAAGTCGATCTGGGTGCGGCGCACACCAGCACGCCGAGTGACGAACGAGGCGACTTCAGCATCGAAGTCAAAGTCCTGCTTCTCCCCCCATCCGTTGAAGTTGAAGTCAACCGCTGCTTTGTCACCATTTTCTGTCACGACAAAAACCGGGCCGGTGTCGCGCATCCACAAATCATCAAGCGGGCAGACAATCAGCTCAACCTTGTTCCCCACCAGTTGTTGGGCTAATTGCAAGTCAGATTGGCGAACCAGCATTGAGACTGGCTCGTACTTGGCTATGGTCAGGGCAATTGTCGCCAAGTTGCGCTGAACTTCTGGCAATAACTTCTTACCCCATATTTCTCGGCTGGCTCCAAAGGCCATCCATGTGCGCAGGTGAGGGTCACTCTCGTCTGGCATGAACCAAGCGTCTTTTCTATTCGTCACCGCAACTGCTTCCTTTGCGCCACCTAGGAGAGTAGCTGCCGTGAGAACACCAAGTGACTTAACGAAACCGCGCCGAGTGGTCATAGGCTTGCTTCTCTTCGAAGGTCTAACAGGCTGCCAAGCAGCAACAGCATCAGCAGTAAAAACCACACCGTCTGCCAAAACGCCGGCTGTACTTCGACCACCAGAGACAAGGGTCGCGTGCTCCACTGACCCAATCGGTTACTGCCGGAGAGTTGCAGCTCATAGCGCCCTGGCCAGAGCGTGCTGTAAGTCGCGACTCGATGATCGGCGTCGGTAAGAATCCACTCGTCATCAAACCTCAGCAGTCGGTAGCGGTAACGATGCAACGGCGGAGCCGACAGATCCAACGCGGCAAACTCGACGCTGAACCGATGCGCCGTGGGCGGCAGTTGGAGGACGGTGTGTGGCCTGAACCAAGGCATTGCCAAGCCATCCACACTGACCTCGGTGTAGGCCACCGAAGGCTCAAACGTCCAAGGCGAAAACGCCGGCTGACCGGTACGCAGGATGAGCCGTATCGCTCGATTGCCGAGCACTTCGCGGATATGGCGAACCAACTCGAGGCCGGCGTGGGGTGTTTCCATCACCACATCAACCAGCGCCAGGGCGATGTCGGGGTGGCGTTCCAGTAACAGCCGCGCCTCGGCGGCCGAGACTGCCTCGATCAACTGCAGTCTGCGCTGGCGAAAACGAACGTGGCGCAAGACCAGCCGCGTCAGTGCATGGACCTCGTCGTCGTCGTCAACAACCAGAATTTTCCAAGGCTCACCCAGTTCCCCCGGCGGCGCAGCGACGTCGCCTCGGAGAACCAATACACCAGCTTCCGACTGTGTGGAGCCAACCATGGGTTCCCCTCGGTACCGGCTTTGGTGGGGCCTGTCCGCAGCATAGCAGCGCGGCAGCTGCAGCCGTGCGTGGCCAAACTCGCGGCGTCCAACGCCTTGAGATCCTACTGCGGCTCAAAGCCACTGCGGAAAATCAACGTGAAGTTACCCAGTGGCGGGAGGCACACGTCGACCATCAGGGCGAGGTCGAGTTCAGAGGTGTCGTAACGGTGGCCTCGATAGAGGACGACACCGTTCATCAATTCAGAGAGCAGGCCTGGCGGCTGGTGGCGGCGCGCCGTTGCTTGACCAGGGCGACTGGCCTAGTTGAGGCAACTTGAGTGCGTCTACTGAGATCGGCCCTCTAGGCAACGGATCTGTGCTTGCGGTGCACCGCTATCCCAAAGGCGTCGCTGCTTGCCAATCCCCGCGAAGGTAAATCAGTCGCTGGTCCTCGATGGGTGAACTGTATGCCGCTATGCGGCCAGCTCAACTTCACGCGCATTGTGAGTGCTCAGTACAGTATGCACTGCTGTGCCGCTGGGCAGGTTCCCAAGCAAACGTTCTTTGGCTTGGCGAATCACCGAATAGCATTCGCAACTGCGCTGCTCCAATCCCTTGCGATCCAAAACCGAGATTCGGCCGCGGCCATAGCGAATCAGTCCTGCATTCTGCAATCGACCTGCACCAGAGGTAACACCTTCGCGACGCACGCCAAGCATTAGCGCGATGCGCTCTTGGGTTGCTCGAACCTCGCTGCCGTCCAGCCCGTCGAGATTGAGTAACAGCCAGCAACAAAGCTGCTGTTCTATCGCGTGGTGACGATTGCAGGCCGACGTCTGTGCGATCTGGGTGAACAGCAGCTGCAGATAGCGCATCACGGCATGCATCAGCTTCTCGCAGCAGCGCGCAAGCTCGACAATCGCATGGATGCCGATGCGCCAAGCACTGCCGGCGCTAAGCACGACGCTGCTGCACAGCGCCTCGCGGCCGCCCATGAAGGCGCAAACTCCGGCCACCCCTTCATTGCCGACGACTGCCACCTGAGTGGCGGCGCCGTCGTGCATCGATGCCACTAGCGAGATCACGGCGGTGGCCGGAAAGTAGACATGGCGCAGCGGCTCACCGGCTTGGTGCAGCATGGCTCCCGCTCTCAACGGCACCCATTCCATATGTGGCAAGAGCCGTTCGAAGTCGTTCGGCGAAAGCGCGGCCAGCAGATGATTGACGCTAAGCGGACGGCAGACACTGGTCACTTTGGGCACTCCTTGAGCACTTGCACCCTACCTGTGTCGCCAGAATGTGGCGGTGACTGCAGGGTCGTGACCGGTGCGCTCCACGACGGTCGCCAAGCTAATCGGCCGTCGCTTCGGTGGCTGTGTACAAAGACATACGCCCGCGCGGTGCCCGGGTCGGTCGTTCAGATTAGCGGGCGTCTCGGAGGACGACCGTCGCCGTATAGGTCGGCGATGCGCGCCAGGGCCCGCGCATCACGCAAATACAGGTGACCATTGCTGATCGAATGCAGGCCGCGTTTCTCCAGCTTGCGCAGGGTTTTATTGGTGTGCACCAGAGACAGGCCGAGACCATCGGCGATGTGTTGTTGAGTCAGTGGGAACGCGACCCCGTTTGCACCGTGGTCAGACTGCAATGCGGCGGCCCGCTTGAACAGCAAAATCAGCAACGTGGCGATGCGCTCTTCGGCGCTTCGCCGCCCCACCGAAAGCAGGGTGTCGTCGACCAGCGACTCCTCGTGCGCCGTCAGCCAAGTGATGTTGAACCCCATGCTCGGTGATCGCCGATGTAGCTCCCACAATGCGTCGCGCTGAAACACGCAAAACAGGGCTTCGGTCAAGGTATCAATGCCATGTGCCGCCGCATCACCCATCTTCTGCTGCACGCCAATGAAGTCGCCGGCCAGCAGAAAACTCAAGATCTGACGGCGGCCGTCGCTCAGTGTCTTGTAACGAAAAGCCCAGCCGCGCATCAACGTGTAAAGCAGCGTGTCGTTCTGTCCCTCATGAATCAGGGTCTGGTCGGCATCCAGACGCACATTGCCACGCTTTAGCGCCTGCACCAGTTGCAACTCGTCAGCAGAGTGATCCAAAAACAGTGGAAGTGCGCGCAATGGGCATTCCGCACACAGGCTGGCAGCGACCGAGACAGGTCGCGATAGCCGCCGAAGTTCGACGTCTGGGAGGCTGCTCATGGTCCCCTGCCGAGTCAGGTGGCGGTCAGCGGTCAGTCTAGCGCCTCGATGGCAGGTGATTGCATAGCCTGCGCGTCGCGTCGCGTCGCGTCGGCTGAGCGCTGCTCGCCCATGGGCTATAGCGGCCGCAGACTGCATGGTGTTGATTGCCGGCTGTACCGAAACCCAGAAGCCGGTCGTGGCTGGATGATGCGGTCGCAAGGGTGCACGCCGTTGCAACGACAGCTGCCGAGCTTTTGTTGACCATGCGACTCACGCTTTTCTGCGCTCAGCTAACCAAGTGCCTTCGCCCTGCGTCCAACCACCCATGCACGAACCTGAAAGCCAATCGATCCAGGCCGCCCGCAGCGGTGACCAGCAGGCGTTTCGGCGGTTGGTGCAGGCGCATACACGCCCGCTGTTTTGCGTTTGTGTGCGTATTCTGGGCGACGCAGCCAGCGCTGAGGACGCGCTGCAAGAGGCTTTCCTCAGCGCTTGGCGCGGGCTGGATCGCTTCGACCAGCGCAGCGCGTTTGGCTCTTGGCTGCATCGCATCGCGGTCAATGCGGCGCTTACGCAGCTGCGTCGGCGGCGGCCGGAACTGCCGCTTGACCTGTTCGATGACGACGCCTCAGGCGAGCAGCTGCCCGCGCTCGATGGCGATCCGCTGGAGCACGCCGTCGGCGCGCAGTTCGGTATGCACTTGGCTGTGCAGCTGGAGACACTCTCCGCCGCCGAGCGCAGCGCCTTCGTGTTGCGCCATTTCGAACACTACCCCTTGGATCAAATCGCCAGCGTGCTGGGCTGCAACGTCAATGCCTGCAAGCAGGCCATCTTTCGCGCGGTGCGCAAGCTGCGGCTGGCGCTGGCGCCGATCAGGAGCAACTCATGAACACGGTCAGTGACGCCGATCTGCTGCTCTTCCACTACCGCGATGGCCTAGATTCGGGGCGCTTCGCACAGATCGAGGACGAGTTGCTGTTTGATTCCGCCTTGCGTGGTCGGCTGGCGGCACTTCGCGAAATACTGACCCAAGTCGGCGCCGAATGGCCGCAAATTGAACCCGCTGCTGACCTAGGGTCGCGCGTCTGGGCGCGTCTGCAACCCGCGCTGCCACAGCGCAGCTCTCGCCGCTCATGGTGGCAGCGTTTGACTGCATGGATCAGCTTGCCGCCCGCGCCAAGACTGGTGTTCGCTTCGCTACTCGGCGCGGCGCTGGCGCTCGGATTTTTGCTTGGTCGTCAGACGGATCCCGTTGCAACGGCGACCACCACCGCATTGTTGGCCGATGACGCCTCCTCGCGTGTATTGGCGGCCTATCTGTCGCGCCATCTGCAGGGTGCCGAACGGGCGCTGCTGGTCGCCAGCAACAGTCCGCAGGATGGAGCGGCCGCGGCCGAGCTTGCGAGCGGTTTGCTTGATAGCAATCGTGTCTACGCCTTGGCCGCCGAGCGTGCCGGCAAGCCCGCGCTCGGTCAGTTTCTGCGCGAGTTGGAGCCGGTCCTGATCGAGCTCGCGAGCGAAGGCAGTGTGGTCACGCCGGCGCTGGGCGAGGAGATCCGCCGCCGCGATCTAGCTTTTCGATCCCGCGCTGCCGCTGCACTTGCGCGACAAAACGTTGGCGATCAAGCCCACAACGGCAGCACCCAATCGCTGTGAACGTCCCCCAACAACCATCCGGATCGCGCCGCGTGACTGCCTCGCCTGGCCACCCACCAAGGAACACCAACATGCCTATCACTCGATTTGCGCTTGCCGCCGTGTTGTGCAGTTTGCTGCTCGGCTTTTCCGCCCCCATTCTGCAAGCGGCACCCACGGCTGAATCCGGCGCGCCCGCCGCCGAAGCCTCGCGGGCGCTCTACTGGAAAGGCCATGACGCGCTGGGCAAACGGGATTGGAATGCAGCGCTCACCCATTTCAAAGCGCTGGAAAAGCAGCTGGCGGCGAGCACGACCGAGCCCGCCGACGCCGCGATCTATTGGCAGGCCTACGCGCTTAGCCAAGCCGGTCGCGGCCGCGAAGCGGCGGCTGAAGTGGCGCGCCTGCGGCAGGCTTATCCGAGCAGCCCATGGCTGGAGGACGCCGCGGCTCTTTCGGAGGCCAAGCGCGGCGAACCCAGTCCAACCAAGGCTGGCAAAGACACGGCGAGCGCACGCGACGCCGATGCCTTGATGGCGCTGGACGCGCTATTGGTGGGTGGCAGCGAGCGCGGCGTGCCGCTGCTACAAAAGGTGCTGGCCGGTAACCACAGCGATCACGTCAAGAGCCGCGCCATGTTTGTGCTGAGTCAGCTGGATGCCAAAGCCGCAGACGCTAGTTTGGACAGCATTCTGGCTGGCACTGCCTCGCCCCAGCTCAAGCAGGAAGCGGTGCGCATGATCGCCGTCGGCGGTCGCAAAGAATCGCTGGACCGGCTACTGCCGTTGTATCGGACGAGTACCGATGCAGCAATCAAACGCGCGGTGATGGAGGCGTTTTTTATAGGCGGTCGCGGCGATCTGGTGCAGGCATTGTTGGATTCCGAGACCGACCCCCAACAGCGGATAAACGCACGGAAC
>JANNWF010000418.1:0-6951 GCA_031408455.1 Pseudoxanthomonas sp.
TTTGAGACCTGGGGCGAGCTGAATGCCCAAAGCAGCAACGCGATCTTGTTGTTGACCGGGCTGTCGCCCACCGCACACGCCGCCAGCCATGTTGACGATCCATCAGCGGGCTGGTGGGAAGCCATGCTCGGGCCCGGCAAAGCCATCGATAGCGACCGCTGGTTCGTGATTTGCGTCAATTCGCTGGGCAGTTGCAAAGGCTCGACTGGACCGGCATCGCTTGATCCTGCAAGCGCCGAGACCTACCGACTTGATTTCCCCGATTTGTCGGTGGAAGACGGCGCCAACGCCGCGTTCGATCTGGTGCAGAGCCTGCGCATCGAGCGCTTGGCGTGCGTGATCGGCTGCTCGATGGGTGGCATGACGGCGCTGGCGTATCTCGCCCTGCACCCAGGCAGCGCGCGCGCCATGATCAACGTCTCCGGCGCGGCGCAGGCGCTGCCATTCTCGATTGCCATTCGCTCGCTGCAACGCGAAGCCATTCGACTTGATCCGGCTTGGAATGGTGGTGACTACACGGAAGCCAGCTATCCCGAAGCGGGCATGCGCATCGCTCGCAAACTCGGCGTGGTGACGTATCGATCCTCTTTGGAATGGGACGGCCGCTTTGGCCGCGTGCGCCTAGACGGCGAACAACGACCGGACGATCCATTCGGCTTCGAGTTTCAAGTGGAGTCGTATCTGGAAGGCCACGCGCGCCGCTTTGTGCGCCAGTTTGATCCCAACTGCTATCTGTATTTAAGCCGCTCGATGGACTGGTTCGATCTCGCCGAATACGGCGATGGTCGCGTTGATCGTGCATTGGCGCGTTTAGGTTTGGAGAGCGCGCTGACCATCGGTGTCAGCACCGACATCCTGTTTCCGTTGCAGCAACAGCAGCAAATTGCCGAAGGCTTGTCTGCGGCTGGTGTGGACTCGGAGTTCGCACCGCTTGCGTGCCCGCAAGGTCACGATGCATTTCTCGTCGCGATCGACGAATTCGGTGCGGCTATTGGTGGGTACTTGGATCGGCGTTAAGTGCGCAAGCGTTAGAATGTCTTCACCCCAATTCGACACCGCCGCCATGCAGGCCAACTCGTTTCCCGGAGCGCAGCTGCTGATCGACACCATCGACGGTGCGGTCAAGCAAGACTGTGAACACGCCATCACCGACTGTCTGCGCAATGCGCTGTGCAGGATCATTCGCCAGCACGACGTCACCCTGCCCGCCTGCATTTTCGAGCCGTTGGCCGACCGCTACGCGCGGCGCGAACTGCATCGCAGCGAAGAATTCGGCTACAGCGTGATCGCGATGACCTGGGGGCCGGGCCAGGGCACCTTGATCCACGATCATTCGGGCATGTGGTGCGTCGAAGGTGTGTTCCAAGGTGCCTTGGAGATCACTCAATACGAAATGGCCGAATCCGACGGCGAACGTTGTCGATTTCATCCTGTTGGCACCATGCAGGCAGGCGCAGGTTCGGCGGGTAGCCTGATTCCGCCGCACGAGTACCACACCATTCGCAATCCCAGTGAGGATGGCGTTTCTGTCACTTTGCACATCTATCGCGGTGCGATGAGTTGTTGCTCGGTGTTCCAACCCAGCGCCGATGGCTGGTATCAGCGGCAGGTACGCCAATTGGGCGTCGATGCGGCGACGTGATTGATGAGGCGCGCGTGGCAGCCGCCACTATCGGCCTTCAATTTTTAGATCATTGACGAAAGAAGCTGGTCTCGCGTGCTGACTGACGGAATGGGATCGCTGCATGATCGCATTCCGAATGTGCACTGCAGGCGCAGTATCGGTCAGCGCCAATCGCCCCACGTCTTCACCCAGCCCCAACTGGCGGTAGGTCTCGCCAAGCATCGGGAATGCGAGGGCAGGCTCGTAGCGGGCATACAGCGGGGCAAACAGGTCAGTTCCTGCCACGGCGTCTAGTTCCGATACAAACCGTTCGGGTCGCCACTGATGATTGGACGGCAAATGTCGGCGCGCGAACGCGTCCAACACATCGGCCAGATCACCTCCGCCTTGTTGGCGCAATGCCAACTCAGCCTCCAGCCAGAAAGCGGCACCACTCCAATACACCCGCATGGTGCTTCGATAGCCTCCTTGCGCTGCCGCCGAAAGCGTTTGTCGATGGTGGTTAGGCTCTGATTCCCCACGCACAAAGCCAGCGTCCAGCTTGGCCCAGGCTTGCGCGGGCGTCAGTTCCCCACTGCGCGCGCGCAACACGTTTTGGTAGTAGCTGGCGAGTCCTTCGCTCAGCCAACGCCCGCGCGTGCGCAGATACGGATGCAGCAGGTGCGAGAACTCATGGGCCAAGGTCCAGTCATCCCGTAGCGACTCCTCGCTGGCGTCCAAACCAACGAACAGTTTGAGCGCGCTGCCACCGCCCCGAGTCACTTGCCCCCAGGGCACGGCCGTTGCCACACCGGGCAGTGGCACGACCAACACCTGCACGCTGGGCAAAGGCAAACGCCCATTTGCAGCCAACAGCGCGCGCAGGTTCTGCTCAGCCCAGCGTTGCATGCTTGCATTCTGGCGCACGTCCATGGGCGGCAGCACGTCCAAGCGCACCTCGCCGCCGGGCACCTGCATGTGATGCGACATGAGGCGTCCAAACGCCGAAGTCGCGTCCCAGTCCGCCGGAGTATTCACCAACGCGTAGCCGGAGTCGCCAGCGGCCAAAGGCGCGTAAGGCAGCGACCCCGTCCAGCCGTGCGGCAAGCTCAACTCAAGCGAACTTCCGACGGGAATTTGCTGCGGCCGCCATAGCCAAAGCTGCAGTGGCAACATTACATAGTCGCCAGTACGCCAACTTAGGCGGTAACGATCCGCATTGGCAGCGGCGTAGGCATTGACCGCGTAGCGCAGACACTCACCCGCCGCCATCGCACCATGTTCGATGCCGCGTTGCGTCAGCTGCGGCCGCGAAGCGCCATCGCCTGTGAGGTCACCCAGGTAATCGCCTGCATCGATGCGCCCGCTCACCAACATGCCCGCAGCCAACGGTGCATTCGCGCACAGTGAGACGAACAACTGCCGCGCATCGGCAGCCAGCTCGACCGAATAGTGCAGTCGTGCCGAAGCGGAATCCGCCAGCAATGCCAGCCATAAGATCGTCAGTACGCGTGAAAACAACATACCTGCGAGGCTATCTCAAGGGCATGCATAGACCACGCGAAAAGGCAACGGTTGCAAGCCATGGCGCAACCACCACCCCCAAATTTCATCGTGAAAGCCTGATCTGCAATTCAGTGTTCGAACTCGGCCCCGCATCCCGTATACTGCGCGCCCCGTCGCCGAAGTGGCGGAATCGGTAGACGCAGCGGACTCAAAATCCGCCGCCCTTAAAAGCGTGGGGGTTCGAGTCCCCCCTTCGGCACCAAGACGGCGTTCGCCAGCTTCTTTGACGCAGCGAACAGCGACACCATCAAACCCCGCTAAGGCGGGGTTTTTTGTTTTTGGCGCGACGGACAGTCTTGATCTCCAGAGAGTCAACTGACCTCTATTTGTGCGCTCTCGGCGAGCCAAAGCGGGGCGCTCCGCCCGCTCCCAATTGAAAGCCATGCGGACCAACTGGCGTGGCGTAGGCATCGGGCTAGCATTGGGTGCGTTGACTCCTGTCAATCTTCTGTTGGCGGTCCATTCACTCTTCCGCTACATTCCAGCCCCGTCTGCCCTTGGAGTCGCCCAGGATGCTGGTGTTTCTGAAGATCGTCGCGGCGGTCGTGCTGGTGTTGTTGGTGGGCGGAGTGCTGGCGTGGTGGGGTTTCAAACGCTGGTTGCGGCGGCGCATGGGTCACTACACCGCCAGCGCGGCACTGCTCGACGAACGCTTTGCGGCACCGGCGCGGGTGCATTTGCAGCTCACCGAGATCGAGTCGCCTAGCGAGTCGTTTGTGCGGATGTGGGATGAGGCCTATGCGCTGGGATTCCGCCAAGAAGCCGATCTTGAGACCAAGGAAGGCAATCCAGAACGCCTGAGGTTCGCGCGTCATGAGGCCTTGCCATTCGCGCTGGCCATCGCCGAACACGATGATTCGGCACACTTCGCATTGTTCGCCCTCGCCGAAGATCAACGGCTGCGAGTGATCAGCAATGGCCCGGGCGTGTCCTTGCACAGCGGCACCCTGGAATGGGACGTGCAGTTTGCCGAAGCGCTGGCCGCCGCATTGGCCCGCCTCCAGCAGGAATGTCACGGGCGCGCGCTGCAATCGTTCAACTTGCGACTGTTCCGCGATGTGTATGAGCGCGCGCACGCGCGGCGCCAGGACGCGATCTTGCGGCAGCCGCCGCAGCGCGCTGAGTTTGCCAAGCGCGCATCGGGAACCAGCACCGAGGCGCATATCGATCAGGCCTATCGCATGGCACGTGAGCAGTGGAATGAGCGCGTGCAGGAAGCCGTGCTGGATCACTTTCGGCAGACATCACGCATCGACGCGGCGACTTGGGAACGCCTAGATGGCGAATTGCACGTAGTGCATGGTCATCTGGAGTCCGACGAGATACGCGATCTGTTGGTTGAGGAAGACGTTGACCGGCAAAGCTGGCAGCAACTCGATGCGCAAGGGCTGCAAGGCATCGCTTTGTACGACGCACTTGCCAGCCGCCTGCCGTCTTCGCGACAACGGCAGTCGTTGGCCGAAGTCCGGCAACCGCTGCTGGCGCGCGTCTATGCACGTAACGAGGACCAACCCGCCGCGGTGCAGGCGCGTCCGCATCACTACAGCGCGGTCAATGCGGACGGACAGGATGTACACGGCGTCATGCTGGCGCGCGACAGCTTGGATGCGAAGCAGCAGATCGCACAGCTCGGCATGCAAGGCGGCAAAGTGGTGATGGAACCGACGCCACTCAGTGAGCAGCCCGACTGGATGCTCGATCCAGCTTTTGCCGCGATCGCGGCCCGCAGCGTGCGCGAAGGATTGGCGATGGCGTTCCTGCGGGCGCTGTACGGCAACCTCTGGCTATGGGGTCCGCCGGTAGCGCTCGCCGCCTGGAGCGTCTACCAAGGCATGCCATTTGGCTGGGGGGACTATGTCGGCTTCACCTACCTTGCAATTGCCGTAGCCGCTTTGTTGCTGTTCATCGCGCCAATGCTGCTCTACAACCAACTGCTGCACTGTCGCGTGCAGGCTCGTTGGGGCGCGGCGCGTCTTTGTCTTGGACTGCTGTCCCGGCTTAATCTGCTGGGCGGTTTACGTGAGGATCAACTGTTGCTTGAGCGGGCAAAAATCACTGCCGGTGAAGGCGAACTCGACGCCGCAATCGCACTGTGGAACCCGCAAGCTTCACGCTTGACGGAGGCCCAGTTCCAGACCGGCTTGGTGCAGATTTTCGATGTGGCCGGCGATTCCGCAGCCATGATCGCTGCACAGCGGTCGGTCTTGGCATTGGAAGGCGGCGATATGCCAAAGATCGACTTGGCGATGTCGCTGGCCAAGAGTGGCGCGGTCGACGAAGCGGCGACACTGATCGCTGAAATTGCGCCGGGTGGTTTGTCGGAGATTGCGGCAGCCGGGTACCAGTACGCGCGCGGCTTGGTGGCAATGAATCGCGAGCAGTACGGTCAAGCCTTGCGCCATTTCAGTCAGGCGATTCAGCAAGCCGACCAGTTCAAGAGCGCGCCCTTGATCATCGGCTTTTTAACCGAGATCAACGGCTATAGCGCGCTCTGCCTGAAGCGCAATGGCGACAGTGAGAAGGCAGCCAACCTGTGGCGGCAGGTGCGGCCATTGCTGGGTAAGCATGCGTCTTGTCGGCGACTGGTTGCGCAGTTTGAGGCCTGAGTATTTCGGGGTCCGCTTCGGGCTCGTGTGTCGGCTCCAAAACCCTGATTTGGGCATTCCGGCGAAAGCCGGAATCCACGGTTTTGACGAGGTGCTTGGGCTTCGGACGCACTGAATCCCCGCCTTCGCGGGGATGACGAAAAGGTGCTGAGTGCCTTTTATCGCTGGAGGGAGACGAAGTTCTTGAGGGCTCGTCACCACCGCCAAAACCGCAGGCTATTCCGTTCGCAGACTTGCCACAGGCCTGAACCGCTGGATTCCGGCGTTCACCGGAATGACGATATTTCAGAGTGTTCGACTTGGCGATTCCTGAGTTTGTTGGACTTGAGAGTGTGCGGTTGGCATCTGATTCATTGCCGGTTGAACGCTTGCCCGCCGCTGGGTGAATTGCAGTCAAGTTCGCGCCAACAACGGAAATTGACTTGGTGAACTCGGCCAACGATCAAACCCACGAAGAAACAAATCCGCTTCGAGATCTAGCTGCGCCAAACAAGGCACAGGCCAACAGATGTCGGGATTGAAGCCAAAAGTGATACGGGAGACGGGGCGCTCAATGATGCGTGGCACGTACTGAGCTAGTTCGACCGCTCGCGTCGCCAACACGGCGTCAATTTGCAGCGTATCTCCGTCGACCCCGGCGACAACCCACACATCGTCAGCAAGCTCGCGTAGCGGCCGCGCGAGGCCATTGGCGTAGTACCAAGTGATAATGCGGCCGTGATCGCGGGCGCCAAACCGTGTGCTTTCACAAACGCCTTGGGCAGCAAGTTGGTGGATTTTCGCCCGCACAGCGGGATCGCTGGGGTCGAGAATCGGCGCTGGGAAGCCAGCGGGCTCGCAGG
Source organism: Pseudoxanthomonas sp. (assembly GCA_031408455.1). Classification (GTDB taxonomy): domain Bacteria; phylum Pseudomonadota; class Gammaproteobacteria; order Xanthomonadales; family Xanthomonadaceae; genus JANNWF01. The sequence goes on from JANNWF010000418.1 coordinate 6,618, forward strand.
CGTGGTCAGTGCTAAACACATGCTGCTCGCAGGCCGTGAAACCAAAGCGCGGATAGAAATCGCGCACATTGGGATTGCCAAACAGCAGCACCGGAGTGTTGCCACAGCGATCCAACACAGCTTGCAGTACACGACGGCCCAAGCCCTGATCGCGATACGCGGGCAGACAGAACACCGCACCCAACTGCATCGCCGTCGTTGCCTCACCATCAATCAGCAAGGCCATGCGCGTGAGCGATGCGCCAGCCACGGCCTGCTCGCCGTCGAACATGCAGGCGACTTGGTAGTCGTCGGTCCACTCGCCCCATTCGATCCAACGCGAAAAGTCAGCGCG
>JANNWF010000419.1:0-4576 GCA_031408455.1 Pseudoxanthomonas sp.
TGCACCCCCAACATCTCCGCCACCCGCTGCCCACTCGCATCAGTGAACACAATGTCAGTCGTCACCGCGTGCGAACTAAGCGCGCGTCGGTAGGCGGTAGCACTCAACAGACCCTGACCCGGCGGTTGTCCAAACGCCCGAATCTGATCGATGCCGGTCGGCAAGTTAGGCCCACCCAGCATGCGTTGCCCAAACAGCACCGCCAGCTGCAGGCCTGCATCCAGCGCGGCGACATCCAACTGCCAAGGCTCCACAGACCAACCACCATCCGCCACGCCGCGCAGGGTGCCTTCGATGCCAAAGTCGCTGATGCCATCGAGCTGGTCGATCAACTCGAACGCGCCGCGATGAAACAGCAAGTCTTGGTAGATCGGCTCGTCGCCCCAGGGTTCCAAGGTCAGCGCCGCGTTGTCTTGCTGCTGGCTTTGGGGCTCCGGCAGCAGTTCGATGCGCGCGCTGTAGTTGGGTTGTCCATGGCGGTCAATGATGCGCATCTGCAACTGCGCGCCGCGTTCGCTGGGCAAGGGCGTTGCCTCAATCGTGAAGCGATCACCGCCGTTCTCAAAGCCGCCCAAGCGGATGCCTTTCAACACTCGCAATTCGTGCAATGCGGCCAGCGGTAGGCCGGGCCGGAAACTGCGCGCGGCACGGCTAAGCCACTCCGCGGCTAGCACCAAAGGCAGCACGGGCTCGCCATGAATGGCGTGGCCTTCGAGATAGCCATGGCTGTCGCGAGCCACGCTGATTTCGAGCCGTTGCACGCGGGAGCTGGCACCCTCGAACAGCAAGGCTTCGGGCCGCGGTTCGCCGCCGAACACCAATTCGACTTCGCCGTTGCCAGCCGCTGCCATTTCATCGGCAAACATGCGCGCACCGATGGTGAGCGGGATCATCGGTACGCCCAGCGCGGCGAAGCGATCACGCAAATGTGGGGTGACCATGCCGGCTTCCCACGGTCCCCAACCGAAGGACTTGGCAACGATTTCAGGCCGGCGGCGCTGCTCTGCCGACATCACCTTGGAGAGCACTTCGTTGGCCATCGCGTAGTCGGCCTGACCGGTATTGCCGCAGCGCGCGGATACCGACGAGAACACGGCCAACAGTTTCAGCGGATCGCGCTGCGTTGCGTCCAACAGTGCGCGCAGGCCTGCCACCTTGGTGTCGAAGACGTGATCGAACATGGCATCGGTCTTGTCGACAATGCGCTTGTCAGCCAATACGCCGGCAGCGTGGACTAGTCCACGGATTGGCCCCCACTGTTTGCGCACGTCGGCGAACAGATCCTGCAACGCTGCGCGATCGGCGACATCCACCGCGTCGTAACGCGCACTGCCACCCGCGGCGCGAATGGCAGCCAGGGTGGCGCGAATCTCGCGACCGGCCTGCACTTCACGCACCTGGGTCAGCAATTCGCCGGGGGTGGGCGACCGACCTTGGGCGCGGGCGGCATTGAGTAGAACGCGCTTCAAGTCCGTCTCGTCAACGATGCCGTTGCACAGGGCAGGTTCGTCGCGCAAAACACTACGACCGAGCAGGACGAATCGCGCACCACATTCGCTTGCCCATTCAACGATGCAGGCGGCGGTGACGCCACGCGCACCGCCCGAGACCACCACCACATCGCCAGCAGCGATGACCGGCTGCCCGCGCAGCACAGGTTCGGCGACGCTGCACAGTGTGCTGCGCTCGCCTCCCGCACTGAGCATCACCTCAATTTCGCCGCCGCCACCGAGCAACTCATCGGCGATCACGCGTGCAAGTTCGCTTGCATCACGATCAGTGCGGTCAAGATCGATGGCCTTCAATGAGGCGCTTGGCCATTCGAGCGCAGCGGTCTTGACCAAGGCCGGCAGGCCAGACAACCACGCGCGCCGCGCATTCATCACGGCCAAACCGAAGCGGCCGCCGGTGTCTTGCACGGTGACGAAAAGGCCACCAGCGCGTGCAGCGTGCCCAGTGGCCTGGCCGTCAAGCTGGCTAGCCAGCTGACGCGCCAAAGCAAACGCTTCACGGTTGATTGCCACCGCCTCGCTGTCAGTATCGACGCCGCGCAATCCACCCAAATACACGCAACGACCTGCCCCCAACGGCAGCGCCGCCACACATTGCGCGTTGACGCCGCGGCGGCCCAATTCGACCGCTAGCGCATCGCCGATCATCTGCTCGCCGACCAGCCACATCGATTCGGCGTCACGCATTCCCGGCTGCGCCATGCCGGTCGCCGGCGCGGCGATTTGCGCCAATCGATAGCGACCGAGCGTGGTGCTTGCAAAGGGCAGGTCTGGCATCGGCATGACAGCTGAAAGTGCGGCCGGTTGGCTGACTTCGCTGACGTGGACGGATGCAGGTGCCGGTGCAGTCGCACCACTCAAGTACGTGACGATTTCCGCCAGCGTGTGCAGGGCGCTCATCGCCCCGCGGTCCAGTGTCGGCAAGCCTGGCGCACGTTCATCGACTGCAGCGAGGATCTCGACGCGCTTGATCGAATCGATGCCGAGGTCGGCTTCCAGATCCATGTCGAGATTGAGCATGTCGACTGGATAGCCGGTCTTCTCCGCGACCACCTGCAACATCAGCGCGGTGAGGTCGAATGCGGCCTTGGGGACGCTGGTGGCTGGATCTGCGCCGACGTTGGCGACGGCCCCGGACGAGGTTGCTTCGTGTGCAGTTCCCTGCAAGTAAGCAACGATTTCCGCCAGCGTATGCAAAGCGCTCATCGCACTGCGGTCAAGCGTCGGCAAACCCGGTGCGCGCTCGTCGACCGCGGCGAGAATTTCGACGCGCTTGATCGAATCGATGCCGAGGTCGCCTTCCAGATCCATGCCGAGATCAAGCATGTCGACCGGGTAGCCGGTTTTCTCGGCTACTACGTTCAACATCAGCGCGGTGAGGTCGACGACCACGCTGGCGGGCGGTGGTGTCGGTGAGCTGACGGAAGTGGAGTTTGCCCTCGTCTGATGATTCGAAGCTGGTCGCGATTCATTCGATCTCGTCATCCCGGCGGAAGCCGGGATCCAGCTGTTCGGTACCACTGGATTCGGCGGCACGTTCGTGGTTTCCGGCGTTCGCCGGAATGACGATTCGGGGAGGGATGGTCTTGAGGAATAGCCACTGTGGTTGGACTCTGCCGGCACCGAATGCGCTGACACGGCCCCTCCACCCGCCATCGCGGCCAGCCCTGTCATGGCGGTTTCGCTGAGCTGCAGGAAGGCGGCATGCGACTCGAACATCGAGCGCTGGAAGTTGGTGTGGGTATCGGCGAGTTGCTGTTGGCTGCTTTGGAAGGCGGCCAACCACTCGCTGCTTGGTTCGCTGCTAACCGTGGCGGGCGAGGTCGGGTGGGTTGCCTGTTGCTGGAGGTCAAGGACCCGCACCTCGTGAAGCTGAACTGCGGGTGCAGGTATTGCTTTGGATGCAGAGGTCACGGGCACGGGTAATTCAATCGTCGATGGATGCGTCTGCGGTTGCGCTGGGGTCGGGTGGGCCTGAGCAGGGCGGGGCGGATTGGGACGTGGCAGGGCGGCGGCGCCACCCACCGGCGGATACGGTTTGCCCACGTTGCTGCCATTGATCGGGATCAAGGGGCGCCCATGCGCGGGTGCGCTGGGCGCTTCACGCAGGCCGGCGAACAGTCGGCTGACATCCATTGCTACGCCGTTCGCGGCCAAGCGAGCCAGCGCCAACAGCAGGGATTCGACGCCGTTCTTATGCTTACGATCCAGGCTGATCGCGGTGAACGGACGCTCGCCCAGAATGGCGGCGGTGAGGCCGCTCAACACATTGCCGGGGCCGACTTCCAGGAACGTCCGCGCGCCATCGGCGTACATCGCTTCGATCATCTCGACGAAGCGCACCGGCTTCGCGACTTGCGCAGCCAAGGCGACACGCAGCGCTTGCGGATCAACCGTGTGCATAGCCGCGCTGGCATTGGCAAACACCGGCGCGCGTTGTGCTGTGAAATCGATATTCGTGAGGAAGTCAGCAAATGGCGCACAGGCGCTGGCGACCACGTCGGAGTGAAATCCACTGGCCACCGGCAAGCGTCGAAACGTGATGGCTTGCTTCGTCAACTGCGCCTCGAACTCAGCGATGGCTTGCAGACTTCCCGACACCACCACTTGCTTCGGTGCGTTGTGATTGGCGACCACCACGCTCGTGCCCGCCCGCGCAATTAGCGCCTGCACGTCGGCTATCGGCAGCGCCAAGGCGGTCATTGCTCCTGCCTTTATCAATCCAAGCGAGGACGAGGCTTGCGCCATCAATTCGCCGCGTCGGCGCGCTACCAGCAGCAGCGCGGACTCGCTCAATGCGCCAGCCGCGCACAAGGCGACGACCTCGCCAAAGCTGTGGCCGGCAAACATGTCGGCAGCAATGCCGCAGTCACCGAGTAGTGCCAGCATCGACAGCGATGTTGCGCCAATCGCTGGTTGCGCCCACTCGGTAGCGGTTAGCGCGTCGCTGTCCGATTGCGCCGCGTCAGCACTGAAGGTCGGTCGCGGAAAGACGCGCTGGTGCAGTGCGGTTTCAGAGTCGAATTGCAGGTCCGCAGCGCGATCCCACACGCCGCGCGCCTGGG
>JANNWF010000420.1:0-3989 GCA_031408455.1 Pseudoxanthomonas sp.
GTTCAAGCGCCAGTTCCAGCAGGTGGACGCGCTGCTGATCGACGACATCCAGTTTTTCGGCGGCAAGGATCGCACCCAGGAAGAGTTCTTCCACACCTTCAACGCGCTGTTTGACGGCAAGCAACAAATCATCCTGACCTGCGACCGCTACCCCAAGGAAGTGGAGAATCTCGAACCTCGCTTGAAGTCGCGGCTGGGCTGGGGACTCTCGGTCGCAATTGAGCCGCCGGATTTCGAGACTCGTGCAGCCATTCTGCTGACCAAAGCCCGTGAGCGTGGGGTGAATTTGCCCGACGACGTCGCCTTTCTCATCGCCAAGCGAATGCGCTCCAATGTGCGTGACCTCGAAGGCGCGCTCAACACGCTAGCGGCGCGTGCCAACTTCATGAGCCGCGCGATCAGCGTGGAGTTTGCACAAGAGACCTTGCGTGATTTGTTACGCGCGCAGCAGCAAGCGATCAGCATTCCTAACATTCAAAAGACCGTGGCAGACTACTACGGGCTACAGATCAAAGACTTGTTGTCGAAACGACGGACGCGATCACTCGCCCGACCCCGGCAAACAGCGATGGCCTTGACCAAGGAACTGACCGAGCACAGCCTGCCCGAAATCGGTGATGCTTTTGGTGGTCGCGACCACACGACCGTACTGCACGCTTGCCGGCAAATCCGGTTATTGATGGAGAGCGACGGCAAGCTGCGTGAGGACTGGGATAAGTTGGTTCGCAAGCTCACCGAATAGCACGTTGGAGGTGGGAAAGAGCGCTCGACCCAACCCTCAATGGGGAAAACCTGTGGATAAGCTGGTGATGAAGCTAAGCAGCAAAGGTTATCCACAGGAAGTACACTGCTGACATGGTGCTAGCAAACAGTGTTTGCAGCCTGAAATAACGTTTAAATTCAAACGCTTTGCCGGGTTTTCCCGGATTTATCGTTACACCACCACCACCATCTTTTTATATTTACTAACTGCTTGAAGCTAGTTTCGAGCACGCCAACGGGGACCCGCGATGCGATTCAGCCTGCAACGAGAAGCCTTGCTGCGACCGCTGCAACACGTCGTCAATGTCGTGGAACGACGGCAAACTTTGCCGGTGCTGGCAAACCTCCTTGTCGTGGTCGCTGACGGTCGCTTGTCTTTAACCGGCACCGATCTTGAAGTCGAGATGGTTGCCAGTGCGGCCGTTGAAGACAGCATCAACGGTGAGGTCACCGTCCCGGCGCGCAAGCTGTTCGACATTGTCCGTGCACTACCCGACGGTAGCCGGGTGCAACTGGTTGGCAATGCTGACAAGGTCGTAGTGAGCGCGGGGCGTAGTCGGTTTACCTTGGCGACCCTGCCGGCCAACGAGTTTCCGTCGATCGAAGACGTTGAATTGGTAGAGCGCGTCCGTGTCGGCGAAGGCATTTTGAAGGAGCTGATCGAGCGCACCGCGTTTGCGATGGCTCAACAAGACGTGCGTTTCTACTTGAACGGTTTGTTGTTTGATTTGCGCGAGAACAGCTTGCGCTGCGTGGCCACCGACGGACATCGCTTGGCACTTTGCGAAGCAACCTTGCCAGGTACGGCGCAGACACGGAAACAAATCATCCTGCCGCGCAAGGGCGTGCTGGAGCTGCAACGTTTGCTTGAAGGCGGTGACAACGAAGTCGAGCTGGAAATCGGTCGCAGCCATGTGCGCGTACGTCGCAGCGATCTGACCTTTACTTCCAAGTTGATCGACGGCAAGTTTCCCGATTACGAGGCCGTCATTCCGATTGGCGCTGACAAGCTTGTCACCGTTGACCGTGAGGTGCTGCGTGCCGCACTGCAGCGTGCGGCCATTTTGTCCAACGAGAAGTTTCGCGGCGTCAAGCTTGAAGTGGAGCCGGGCCAACTGCGCATCGTGGCGCACAATCCCGAGAACGAAGAAGCGGTCGAGGAAGTGGAGGCACAGACGTCAGTCCAAGGTCTTGGAATTGGCTTCAACGTGACCTACCTTTTGGAAGCACTGGCGTCGTTGCGCGGCGAGAGCATTGTGATTCAGCTGCGGGATTCCAACTCTTCCGCGTTGGTCCGGGAATCTGCCGACGAGCGCTGCCGCAATGTGGTGATGCCACTACGCCTGTAACGGCGACGCGAGACCCTAAGTGCGTGTTGAGCGATTGCGGGTTGAGCGCTTACGGATCGTCGAAACGGTCGAGATTGAGCCCGGGCCAAACATCAGCCTGTTTACCGGTCCCAATGGGGCGGGCAAGACCAGCGTCCTCGAGGCCCTGCATGTGCTGGCGTACGGCAAATCGTTTCGTTCGCCCTCGCGCGAAGTGCTGATTCGTCGCGGCGCCAATGACTTTTCCATTTTTGCGGAAGTGCGGCTGTCGGCCGACGCGGGAACGCACCGACTTGGATTGGCTTGCAGCACACGGAGGTGGCAAGCACGGGTTGACGGAGACCCGGTGGCTACCTTGGGCGAATTGCTGCGATTGTGCCCGGTGGTGTGTTTTGAGCCTGGTTCTCACGCGCTGATTGCAGGGCCTTCCGAGTTACGGCGACGGTTCCTAGATTGGGGTTTGTTTCACGTGGAACCGACCTTCTCGGCGGTTTGGCGGCGCTACCAACGTTCGCTCAAGCAGCGCAACGCCCTGTTGAAGTCGGGGCAGAGTCGCGATGCGCTGGATGCCTGGGATGCCGAGATCACCGATGCTGGCGAGCAACTGCACGCGTTGAGGCAGACCTATTCGGCGACCCTTTCGAGTTTTTTTCGAGCCGCTGCGGCTAACTTGATGCCAGAAGCCGGTCCCCCCATGTTTAGGTATTCGGCCGGATGGCGAAGTGAACGCGAGTCATTGGCGCAAGCCTTGAGTCACTCCCGTGAACGGGATTTGGCAACCGGCCACACGAATGTCGGACCACACCGGGCGAATTGGGAGCTGACATATCCTGAGCTACCGATGCGCGAAGCTTTTTCCCGAGGACAGGAGAAGGTGACCGCGTTGATCTGCGCCCTCGCCCAAGCTGAGCACTTTGCTAGTGCTTGCGGCCATTGGCCCATCATCGCCTTGGACGACCTTGCCTCCGAGTTGGATGAAGCGCACCAGCGCCAAGCAATCGCGGCAGTGGCTGAATGCGGCGCGCAGGTGTGGATCACAGGAACCAGTGCTCCTGCGGGACTAGACCGGTACCGCGAAACCGTCACCTCGTTCCACGTGGAACAGGGCAACATTCGGCGAGCGGTATAATCACGCCCACCCCCCATATATCCAGCGGACGTCTGACGTCCGCTTCAGGCCAACTGTTCATGACAGATATGCAAGACGAAGCGCCGCTGTACGACTCCAGCCGAATTACGGTCCTGCGCGGCCTCGACGCGGTGCGCAAGCGCCCCGGCATGTACATCGGTGACGTCCACGACGGCACCGGTCTACACCACATGGTATTTGAAGTCGTCGACAACGCCGTCGATGAAGCCCTGGCGGGCTACTGCGATCATATTCACGTCGTCATCCACATCGATGGCTCGGTGAGCGTGACGGATAACGGCCGTGGCATTCCGGTCGATATCCATAAGGAAGAAGGGCGTTCGGCGGCCGAAGTCATCATGACCGTGCTGCACGCGGGTGGTAAGTTTGACGACAACAGCTACAAAGTGTCGGGTGGCCTGCATGGCGTAGGCGTGTCCGTTGTCAACGCGCTCTCCGAACACCTGCGTTTGGACATCTGGCGCGATGGCTTTCATCACGAGCAGGAATATGCCCTGGGTGAGCCGGTGTATCCCTTGCGCGTGCTCGCTCCTTCGACGAAGCGCGGTAGTCGGATTCTGTTTAGGCCTGCAATCGCGATCTTTACGGACACCGAGTTTCATTACGACATACTCGCCAAGCGCCTTCGGGAATTGAGCTTCCTCAACTCGGGTGTGCGCATCGAGCTGGTTGACGAGCGGGGCGAAGGCAAGACCGACTTGTTTGCATATGAGGGGGGTATTGGTTCGTTCGTCAATCATTTGGCGGCG
>JANNWF010000421.1:0-2742 GCA_031408455.1 Pseudoxanthomonas sp.
GATCGCCCCCGCGCTTGATGGCGAAGGGTGAGTGCAGGCTGTGCCAGCGAGTGCCCGGGGGTGCGTGTTCGCTCATGCGGCGGGGGTCATAGCGAATCAGTCATGGCACGACTTTGTCGATCAACAGCGACAGCGGTGCGCTGCTGCGGTTGGACATCGGCGCCGACACGGTTTCGAAATCGCCGGGCTGGGGTGTCGCTTGGCCACTCTTGGATACGCGTGCACCAATGACCACTTGCGGCATCAGCGACAGTTTCATGGTCGGCATCATGGCGGTGGAATCATCAAGCACCACACGAATCGGCAACTGTCCGGCAGACAGGCGTTGGATGGCCAACGGCATGCGCGGGCCGTTGGCGGCGCGAGCGTAAACAAACAAGACGTCGGATGCACCGATCTGCGATTTCAGTGCCGGGTCGATATCGACATCGACGACCAAGCGGGCGGCTTCGTCCGCATCCGCACTGGCGACTTCGGTGGCTGGCTTTTCTGCAGGAGATGGCGCAGCTGTTGGGGTGGTGGGTGCCGTCGGTGTGTTTGCCGCTACGCCAAGTGAAGTCGTCGCCGCAGGGTCGCGCGGAGCCAATCCTGCACTGGCTCGCGCGCTGTCGATCTGGCTCAGTAGCGACTCACGTGCGGATTCGTCGACCAAGGGCAGCAGGCGCTCCCATACCTCGACTGCGTCACCAGGCACACCGGCTTGCATTGACGAGATGCCCAGCAACCAGAGCCCGCGTTGATGCTCAGGCTCGATTCCCAACGCGCGTTGAATCAGCAATAGCGACTCGCCTCCCAAACGCTTGGACTCACTCGATAGGGCGCTGGCTTCGGCAAACTCGACCATCACGTCGGGGTCGTCGGGAGCCAATCGAATCGCATTGGCGAAGGCCTCGCGTGCCGGCTCGAAACGTTCCATGGTCTTGTACGCTCGTCCGAGCAACATCCAGCCATCGAGATCGTCTGGCGACTCGCGCATGCGCTCAGCGAGACCGGCCACGGCTTGATCCATGTTAGGCGCTGCCGTGGCGTCTGTTGCAGTGCTTGCGCTGGCAGGTGGCGCAGGCGTGCCCGGAGCGACCAGTCGGGCCTGCGCGCCGGCGTTGCTCGCACGCTTCTCAGGATCCAGTGCCTGCGGTTCGCCCAAATGGTGATAGAGGGCGAACGCGGCGAACGGCAACAGCACAGTGAGCACGATTGGCAGCGTCGGGTCTCGCCTTGACGGTGAGTCGGTCGTTGCGTCTGCCCCGGAAAGCGCGGCCAATTTGCGTTGGTACTCGGCCTGATCGAGCACCCCGGCGTCGCGCGCCTTCTCCAGCGCGCGACGTTTGCGTGGGTCAACTCGGGTGGCACCTGGCTTGCCCGAAGCAGGCTTTGCCGATGTCGATTGCGTCGACTCTCCAGCGCCTTCAGTGGATGCGCCACGCAGCAGCGGAGGCAACACAAAGGCCAATGCGAACACGGCCATTCCCACACACAAAATCCAAAACAAAGCGGTCACCAATCTTCTCGGGAATCATTGACAGGGGGATGACTTGCCTGCGCGAACTGCGCCCCGCGACGGCGCAGCATGACGACAATAAACACGGCACCGGCCAACAAAATGGCGAACGGCGCAAACCAAAGTAACCAGGTACTGGGTTTGATCGGCGGGTTGTAGAGCACGAAGTCGCCATAGCGCTCGGTAAGAAAGGTCTTGATCTGGTCGTCGCTGCTTCCGCTTTGCATCAGCTCAAAAATTTCACGGCGCAGGTCCACTGCGATGCCAGCGCTGGAATCAGCCAGCGACTGGTTCTGGCACATCACGCAACGCAGTTCAGCGGTCAGCTCCCGAAAGCGCTGCTCTTGTGCGGCATCGGCAAACGGCAAGGGATCGACGGCGAGGGCTTTGTCGGCAAACAGCGCTTGGCCGGCGAACAGGACCAGAAGCATCAACAGGGTCCGTAGACTCATGGGTTTGCTCCGATGCGCGGAAGAATCTCGTCGTGATAGATGTCCGGCGTCATCGGTCCTACATGCTTGAAGCGAACGACGCCTGTCGCATCGACAAGAAACGTCTCCGGCGCGCCGTAGACACCCCACTCGATGCCACTGCGGCCGTCCAGGTCAACCAAAATCTGCGCATAGGGATCGCCAAACTGCTGCAACCAGCGGGTGGCGTCCGCCGGCTGGTCCTTGTAATTGAATCCGATTACCCGGACCTTGCCTTCCTTGGCGATGCGGTCGATCAAGGGATGTTCCAGACGGCAGGCCGCGCACCAACTGGCCCAGACGTTGAGTAGATAGGGCTTGCCGAGCAGGTCAGCACGACTCACCGAGACATCTGGAGCGTGCAAAGTGGGCAATTGAAATTCGGGAGCCGGTCGATCAATCAATGGCGATGGCAGCGCGTTGGGGTCACGCGTGGCGCTCAAGCGCACGCCGGCCAACAGCAGACCGGCGAGCGCAATGAATACCAGCAGCGGTAGTGCGCGCTGCCACATCAGGCCGCAACCGGTTGGTTGGCGACGGGCACCGCGGCACCTTCTGTTTCCGCCGCGGGTGCGACCCGGAAGCGTCGATCCGCTGCCGACACAAAGCCGCCCATCATCATCATCAAGCAGCCCAGCCAGATGCAGCGTATCCAGGGCTTGAGGTACACACGCAAGGACCAGCGATCGGTAGTTTCACCCTCGCCACGGCCCAGCGGCTCGCCCAAAGCCACGTACAGATCACGGCTTAAGGCAGGGTCAATGGCGGCCTCGG
>JANNWF010000422.1:0-5698 GCA_031408455.1 Pseudoxanthomonas sp.
ACCGCATCCCGCAGACTAAAAGGCCCGCTGTCATTGGTAGCGTTCACGACCCGCGAACGCATCTCGACCGCGCCGATGTCCGCAGCTGCGCCGAAAACCCGAGGCACGCCGCGTTGGTCGGTTATCGCACCCGTTGCATTGCCCGCGTTGATCGCTGGGCTGCTGTGGAGCAAAGCGTGTGTCGGCGTTCCACCGCCGTAAAGCGCAAGCGGCGCAAGTCGTGGTGTCGCGCTGCTAATGTCGCTGCCGGGTATCGGAGTAAAACCGCCGCCGGCGAAGTTGTCGTCACTCAAATTAAAGCCAAGCGTCTCAAACGTCGGTGTGCCGATGCCGCCAACTGCCAGAGCAAGCAGATTACCCGGTGAATTATTTGCAACAATGGTGTTTCGGAGCGTCGTTGTGGCGATGCCACCAGCGGTGGGCTGTGTCTGCGTGAGAATGCCACTCGCGCTGGCAGCGGTATTGTTCGCAATCGTGCTGTTCGTGATTTCCAAGCGGCTGTTGCCGCCGGAGTTGTTGTGTCCAATGCCGCCGCCTGCATTCGCAGCGCGATTTCCGCTGACAGTGCTGCTCACAAGACGAAGAGTGCGTGCGCCACTACTAACCAGAAAATTAATCCCGCCGCCGGAGCCGGTGGCACTGGTTGACGAATTATTGCTGAAAGTGCAATTCGTGAGAATTCCGTCGACGGGACCCAAAGCAACGCCGCCGCCGTTAGTCGCCGTGTTGCCGATGACGTGAACATTGGTCAGCGTGAGATGGTTTTGACTCCTTATGCCGCCGCCGAAAGAGAAGCTACCAGGATTGCCGCCGGTGACGGTCATGCCGCTGACGGCGACTGCATTGCTTGTGGCACCCTGAAAGTTGAAGATGCGAAAGTCCGTCGCCGCATTGAAATCGCGCCGCACGGTCAGCAGATTCGCGCCCGCGCCTTGAATGGTGATGCTGCGCGTGATGTCCGGCAGCACGGTCAGCAGACTGATGGTTTGCGGCGTGTTGAACAGCACCGAGAAATTGATCAAATCGCCGTCCTGCGCCAGTGCCAAGGCTTCGCGCAGAGAACAATCGGCATTGCAGGCACCGTCGTTGGTGTCGGCGGTTTTCGTTACGGTGAAAACGGTTGGCACGGTAAAGCTCAACCGCCAACCGCCGGTGATATTGCCGAGATCGCCGCTGAAATCATCCACCACGAGCAAATTCCAGCTGCCATTCGGGTTGATGCCGGTAAACACCGACAAATCCGCCGGGGCATCGGTTATGGCGCCAGGACCCGGGGTCGGAAAGGTGTCGATTGGGCCATCTGTGGTGTAGTTCGCCGGGCGAAACAAGCCAGAGCTGGGTGCAGTTTCGTCCGCTATCGGGACCCCGGCGGTCTGCGCGAAGCTCAGGGTGAGGCCGGTTACACCCGGACCGATACCGCCCGCGTCCGACATCAGAATGGCTCGCTGCCCCTGCGGACCGACCAGCAAGATGTCGACGTCGTCGGGATAGGTGTGCGAGAAGCCGTTGAGCTGCACTTCCAGGCGCGTGAAGTTATTGGGTACACCGCTGACCGTGATGCTCGACGGATACGGCGAGGCATTGCCCAGCGTATTGATGATGATCCCGTTGGTGTTGTTGAAGCTCTGCACGGTTGACGCAGCGGCGGGCGCGGTGAATGCCAGCAGCAGGCTGAGCATGCCGACGCCTCGGGCAGTTAATCGTTGGGCGATGTTGGGCATGGCTTTAGCCTTGGATTCGAGCAGGCACGCTAGCACGGCTGCATCTGGTTCGTAACCCGCCGCCCGTCCGGGTGGGCGAAGGTTTACCGTTTTCTGAGGCGACCCCTTTTTCAAGTGATTGCCAAACGCAATGATCGATTTACAAGCACTGGTGGTTTGGCAAGCTCAGACTTTTCGAACTCAAAGCGGCTGACTGCGACCACGGCCAGCACGCCAGCCCGCAGCAGTTCGAGCACGTGCGGCGCACCCACTCGCTAGCACACATCATCGACCGCGCCGAACAGTCGCAGCCAGCTCGGTCGATACTGCGGCAGCACTGTGGTTTCCGGTTCAATCAGTTGCGCCGCACGCCGACCACTTTCAACGGCGGCCTCGATACTCCAGACATCGGCCGCAGTTCGGGTGTGGGTGCCGGCGAGCAACAGATTCGCCACCGGGGTCGCCTGCCAAAAAAGCCAAATAAAGGGACGGAGGCAATTAACCCGACCCAAAAAAGGGACAGAGGCAATTAACCGGCACCCGTGATCTTAGGTGAATTCCTACACCCCCCGCCGGCTTCGTCTGATGGTGATCGAGCCATCAAAATTCGACTCTGGTATTTCGTTCCATGCCGGCCAAGTCGATGTCAAGTCGCGCCCGTCTCCAACTGCCTGGAGTTCCCCTCCATGTCACCCAACGCGGGGTCAATCGCGGAGCAGTGTTTGTCGATGACGTGGATCGTTCGCACTATCTGCAATTGCTGGCACAGGTTGCGGCGGCCGGTAAGGTCGCGATCCACGCCTGCGTGCTGATGGGCAACGACGTCCATCTGTGGTGTCCTCCCCCGAGACAGAAGCGGGGTCGTCGGCACTCAGGCGGCCAGGTCAATGCCACGCGCAAGCGTTCAATCGGCGACATCGACGCAGTCGGCCGCTGTGGGAGGGCCGCTTCAAGTCGTGACTGGTCAGCTCGGTGCGCACGTGCTTGCGGTCTACCGATGCATTGAGCTCAATCCGGTGCGGGCGGCGGCAAGATGGTCGCTCGCACTCGGGCCGCTGCACCAAAAGGCAAATCGGTGTTGTGGAATATCGAGTGGGAAGCCGGCCACAACATTGGCGTTGATTACACCGCGATGGACACCGATCAGATGGCGTTCCTGTTTTGGCAACTCGGGCATCCGGATTTTCAAAGCGGCGTGCGCCGAAGAAAAGCGCCGTAGCCCGGCAAATCAACGACTCCACCGTGCTAGTCGGCTACCCCCCGCTCGTGGGCGTCCCCAGGCGTGGGGCGCAATCCGACCCACAAGAGTCACTCAATTACATCGCTAAAAATGGGAAAGCGGTCCGTAAGGAGACTTCCGTCAACACCGGATGCACGATGCCCTTGCCTTGAGCTTTCAGGCTTTTGCTGGTCACCTTGTTGTCCTTTTTTGCTGCTGTTGCTGTCGTCGCTGCGATGCGGTGCAACGGTTGTCAGACTGCATTTCCGTAATCGGTCTTGTGGGGTGGATCTTGCTCACCCGGACCAGGGTATAAACCGCACCCGGAGACCTCGTTCATTCGTCGGTATCGCCCATGCCGCGAGGATCAGTCGCCGCATGTGATGGCACCGGACTGCTTTTCAGGTTCTATCCGGGTCGGTCTGACCTGTTGTCTACCGCGCTCGCTCTGACGATGGAACGTGTGTTCTTGGATCAGTTTGTTGTGACACATCGTTTTTTGGCTGCCCGCTGCACCATCGGGTGCTTGATCCACGCATCCGGATCGTAATCTTCACCGCGCGCGAGCATCGCCCATAGCCGGCGCGCGTGCTTATTGGCGATGGCGACCACCAGTTTGCCGAATGGCAAGCGTGCGGCCAGTGATCGGATCCAGAGTTGCTCGGGCGTGGCTCTCTCACGCGTGACGGCCTTGGCGCGCTGCAGGCTGCTACGCGCCCCAAGGATCAGCAGCGTGCGCAGATACCCGTCACCACGACGACTGATCTGGCCGAGTCGAGTCTGGCCACCGCTGGAGTGTTGCGTCGGTGTGAGTCCCAGCCAGGCGGCCAGCTGGCGGCCGTTCTTGAACTCCTGCGCCGAGCCCACGGTCGCCACGATCGCGTCGGCGGTCAGAGGTCCGACCCCGATGATCGCCTCGGCGCGAACACAACGCGCATCCAGACGGGCATGTGCTTGGATCCGTGCATCGCAGGCAGCGATCCGCTCACGGATCTGTTGCCAGTGGGCCTTGAGCTCTCCAAGCAGCTCCACCAGCGACAAAGGCAAAGCGTGGTGATCCAGATCGCCCAGCACCGTGCGCAGCGCTGCATCGCTCTGCGCGACGACCACCCCGAATTCGGCGAGCAGTCCGCGCAGTCGATTGCTGACCGCCAAGCCTTCGGTCTTGTAACCCTCACGTACCCGATGCCAGGACAGACGCGCCTGCTGGTCGACCGACTTCACTGGCACGAAGCGCATGTTGCCCTGGCGCGCCGCCGTGGCAATCGCCTCGGCGTCGTTGCGATCGTTCTTGCTCGCCCGGCTCTTGCGGAACGGTGTCACGAACTGCGCTGCAATCAGCCTAGGCTGCAGATCGTGGCTGATGCAGCGCCGTGCCCAATGGTGCGCACCCGTGCATGCTTCCATCGCCACCACACTGCCAGCAGGCCGCTGCGCTAGCCAGGTGGCGAACGCATCACGCCGAAAATCCTTGCGCTGCAAAACCCGTCCGCCTGCATCTTGCTCGCACGCAGAGAACACATTCTTTGCCAGGTCCACGCCAGTCGTTATCGTGCGCATTGGAGACTTCCTCTTCGTTTGATTGTTGTCGCAAAACAATCATGGCACCCAGATGCCGAGCGGCTCGGCCGCTGAAGCGGGAAGTCTCCTTTTTACTCATTCGTGGGTGACACATTGGGCGCGGAAGGCGGCCTGTCATCGTTGCAGAGCCGGCTGACGTCAAGGCGAGCAACAACCGGCCCTCGTCGATGCGGCTCGCGCCAAAGGTCTCCTCCAGCGCCTCAACGCATACGCTTCGAGAGGATCGTCTAGCGCGTTCTTCGACTTAGCTCGCTCTCGGGCAACCGCATCAGGTAGGCAATTTCCTACTCGGCGAAGCGCCAATGTCTTACTGAGGCGAAGCGGAGTGCATCCCGCTTGTAGCGGTGACTCTCAAGCAGCAAGCTGGCCCAGGGCCAGCTCTGTTGAGCCAGTCCTTGCACGCCGGGCAACTGCGCGCCTTCGCGAAGTTCGCCTTTCGCGATCTTCATGCCTACGGCGGGTTCGGCCCGACCTCGTGCGGGCGTCGGGTGTTGCGCGGGGTCGAGTTCAGAAGTCGCGCGCAGTCACCCCAGGCGAGAGCGGCGCTCATGACCCGGAAGGTGCTGTTGTTCGATGCAGGTCGCGACGGGCGGGTGGCGATCCGAAGTGTCACCCACTACGCTGCCTTGCTGCGCCGTTTGCGGCGCAAAGAGACTCTGTTCATCGAGCTCGAGGCCGGGCATCGTGCCTCCAGCCCACTGACTCGCCAAGCCTTTCTGTACCTCACCGGGTGGATTCTGCGTCGGCACTTGCAAGGATCCGCGTCAACGTCGCCGGATCTCGCCCTTGCGGCACATTTAGAAGGAGCACTGACGTGGATTCGACTCTGAAGCGAAACAAGACCGCTTTCGCTAGCGGACATTCACTGGGCTTGGCTTGGGCCCTCAAGCTCAAACGGCGGTGGAGCGAGGGGCCGGGGGTATAGTTCCCGTGAAGAAGGCTAGCGAGGAAGCCAGATGGGGCGAATTTCTTGTTTACTGTTCATCGGCGCGGTGTTGCTGGCGTTGACCGGATGCGCCCTCTCTCCGTCTTATGTGTCGGAGCCAAAGGCGCTCGAAGCTGGCCGGTTGCCGCCGCCAGATATTGCCTTGAGTGTGCCGCAACTGGGCCCCTGCACTGACTCGTCCGACCGCAAACTGCATCTCAGCAGCGGCCAGCCAGTGACCATTCTGGTGCATGGCTGCAATGGCTCTGCAGG
>JANNWF010000423.1:0-18305 GCA_031408455.1 Pseudoxanthomonas sp.
CGACCAGTCGCGCCACCGGCTTACCGGCGCGCGCAATGGTGACCTCTTCACCGCGCTCAACCCTGGCTAGCAGCTGGGAAAGCTGGGTTTTTGCTTCGTGGACATTGACCGTGGAGGACATGGCGTGACTCACTTAGTCGAGTTAGCTAAGTGTACTCGGGTCGCTGCATCCGCTCAAGCGGAGGCGTTGGATCACCGCCTCAGGCTGGCCTGCGCAAGCAAGGCGCCCGTCGAGACATCCACAGCAGCCACACGCCCACAGCAAGCAACGGCACGCAAAGCAGTTGGCCCATGGTCAACCATCCAAATGCCAGAAAGCCGAGTTGCACGTCGGGCTGGCGAACAAATTCCACCGCGATGCGTTGCAAGCCATAAAGCACCGCAAACCACCCCGCCACGGCGAATCGCGGCCGCGGTCGGCGTGAATACAGCAATAGAATTGCGCCCATCAAGAGGCCTTCCAAGGCCGCTTGATATAGCTGTGAAGGATGCCGTGCAAGCCCATCCAAGGCACCGCTGGCAGCAGCAGCACGCAGGGACTCGAGGCTCATGCCATAGAACTCGGCCGGCAACGAGGCCGGAAAAATGACGCCCCATGAGACGTCAGTCGTGCGCCCCCAAAGTTCGCCGCCGATGAAGTTGCCGATGCGCCCAAGTCCCAACCCAATCGGAATCAGCGGCGCAACAAAATCCAAAGTGTCGAACAGATGCCGACCATTGGCCCGCGACCACCACAGCAAGGCGACGATCACGCCGAGCAAGCCGCCATGGAAACTCATGCCGCCGTCCTTGATCCGAAGCAGCATCATGGGATCTCGAACCAGGTCGGCAAACGCGTAGAACAAGACGTAACCAATCCGCCCACCGAGCACCACACCCATCATTCCGTAAAACATGAGGTCGCTATAGGCGACTTCGCTCACCCCCGGAAAGTAGCCAGCTCGTATGCGCTGTCGCCCCACCCACCACGCCAGCATGAAGGCCAGCAGATACATCACGCCGTACCAATGAATGCCGTGCGGCCAGAAGGGCAGATGCAGGGCGATGGGGTCTATCGAGTGGATCCAAGGCATGGGATTAGCGGTTGCTCAAATTGAGTGGATTAAGCGGTACGCCACTTGGCTTTGCTTGGTGACCGCCAAGGTCAGTTGAACCCCTGCAAGCCTCCAACCATCGTCATTCCGGCGCACGCCGGAATCCACTTCCTTGCGGCCCAACTCGACCGTGCGAGTAGAGCTGGATTCCGGCGTGCGCCGGAATGACGGAGTGGTTAAGTCGACTGCGCGGCCAAACGCAACATCAGACCGGAAGCACCCGACAGATATAGCCCTTCAGATAGTCGGTTTCTGGAATGGCGGCCTGGATCGGATGATCTGGCGATTGCTGCAACTGACTCAACACCTGCACCTGCCGATCCAGATGCCGGCCGCCTGCATTGATCGCTTCGAGCAGCGCCGGCCGACCCATGTGATAGCTACAGGATGCGGTCACCAGCAGACCATCCTTCGCCAGCACCTGCATCGCCGCTTCGTTGAGACGTCGATAGCCCAGCGAACCTTGTTTGAAATCCTTGCGCTTTTTCACGAACGCCGGTGGATCGACGATGACCACGTCCCAGCGTTCGCGCTGCGCACGAGCCGCTTTCAGGAACTCGAACACGTCGCTGCGCTCGGCGCGCACGCCTGCTGCCAAGCCATTGGCGGCGGCGTTGCTGAGCACGGCGGCGATCGCATCCGCAGACGAGTCAACACAGGTGACTTCCGCAGCGCCAGCTTGGGCGGCCCGCAAACCCCAAGCCCCCACATACGAAAACAGGTCGAGCACGCGAGCACCTTTGACCCATGGCGTCATCGCTTCACGATTGCTGCGTTGATCGTAAAACCAACCGGTCTTCTGGCCGCCAATGATGTCGATGGCAAATTGCAAGCCGGCCTCACGCACGATGACGCGCTCGGGCAACTCGCCGGCGGCAATCTCCACGTAGCTCGGCAAGCCTTCAATCTCACGCGCACTGCTGTCGTTCTTCCACACGATGGCCGTTGGTTTCAGCGCCGCCGTGAGCGCGTCAATGACGACGTCTTTCAAGCGCTCCATGCCGGCGCTAGTCGCTTGTGCCACCAACACATCGCCAAACCGATCAACGGTCAAGCCGGGAACCCCATCGCTCTCGCCAAACAGCAGTCGGTAGTAGGGCTCGGAGTAAATGCGCTCGCGCAATGACAGCGCCACATTCAAGCGGTGCACCAGCAGCGAGCGGTCCAAGGGGTGACAACCACGATCCATCAGCCGCGCACAAATCAGGCTGCTTGGATTGATATAGCCACTGCCGACCGCGTGGCCGCCGGCGTCAAGAATGGTGACGGGATCGCCGGCAGCGAACTTGTCCAACGGTGAGCGCTTGGTGTCGACTTCGTTGCTGAACACCCAGAGGTGGCCGGCACGCAGGCGCTTGTCTTCGCCGCGACGCAAAAATAACGGCGGATAGTCCGGCAAGGAGGTGGTCATAAGTTCTCTAGTCTAAAGGTCGAGCGGATTGGGCCCGGACTCCCTGCCCGATGCTCGGGAAGGGCTGGTGAGGGGTAAGGCGAAAAAGCACGGGCTAACAGTCTTGGCGGCGGCAGACGTTCACCATTGAGGGGTGGGCTCGCGCCATAACAGTGGGTCCGAAACGGCGCCGCGACCTCAGTAATGACGGGGGCGGCGCGCAAGCATGTTGAGGACTTCAACCGCGACTGAAAACGCCATGGCGAAGTAAAGGTAGCCGCGCGGGATGTGGAACCCAAATCCATCGGCGATCAATGCCACACCCACCAAGATGATGAATGCCAGAGCCAGCATTTTGACCGTCGCGTGGCGATCTATGAAATCACCGATCACGTTGGAAAAGGCGATCATCACACCGACGGCGATGATGATCGCGGCGACCATCACCGGAATCCACTGCACCATTCCCACCGCGGTGATCACTGAATCCAGTGAAAAAACGATGTCGATGACCGCAATCTGCAAAATCACATGCATGAACACGGCCGAAGGACGCGTACCGATGTCAGCCTCGTCGCCATGGCCCTGAATCGTTTCGCGAATTTCCAGCGTGCCTTTGACCAGCAAGAACAAGCCGCCACCGATCAAGACTAGGTCTCGGATCGAAATTGGGTTACCAAACAGGCTGAATAAATCGCGCTGCATGCTGGCCAAAAACGCCAGCGACAGCAGCAACAAGATGCGAGACACACACGCCAATGCGAGGCCAAACTTGCGCGCCGCTGGCCGCCGCTCGGGCGGCAGTTTGCTCACTGCAATCGAGATGAAGACAAGATTGTCGACACCGAGCACAATCTCGAGCACGGTGAGGGTGAACAGGGCGACCCAAGCCTCCGGGTTAAAGAGCAATTCCAAAGTCAGCCTCAGCCGTTGACCAATGCGGGCAGCAAATAGCGTGGCGCGAGCAGCAAGCCCCACACCAACAGCACATTAATCATCAATACAAACACCGCCGCTGAACCCATGTCCTTGGCCCGCCCGGCTAACTCATGCTGTTCAGCACCGTAGCGTTCGATGACCGCTTCAACCGCCGAATTGAGCAACTCGGCGCTTAGCACCAATAACAGTGAGCCAACCAGCAACACCTGCTCAATGGCACTTTGGCCCAGCCAAACGCCGGCTGGAGCCAGTACCAGAAACAAGTAAACCTCAAGCCGAAACGATGCCTCGTGATGCCAGCAAGCTCGCAACCCCTTGAGCGACCAGATGGTGGCGTTGATCACACCGCGCGGCCCACGCGGAATCAGACTGCCCGCGCTATCGGCCACGGCGACTCGCCTGGCCCAAGAAAGCGCCAACATCGAGCGACAAATGCGGGAAAAACAGAACGCCCATTACGCAGCAAAACCTATACGGGGCCGGAATCGGCGGGCGTCATGATGACGTTGACAGCGTCTGGGAACAAGCGCGCGGGTGAAGGGAGCCCTCGCGCGGCATGCTCCCGGTGCGACTTTAACCGCGCCTAGAACGCCCGCCGCACTTCCAAAAGGAGTCGCCGCAGGGTTTCGTCGGCGGCATCACGACGTTCGATGAACATCGTCGCGCGCATGCTCCAGCCATTGTTCAAGCCATAGCCCACCCAAGGCATCGCGCCGCGGGAAAAGCTATGAAACCACCAATCGTCCTCATTAAATGCCGCCTGCGCGGCGTCGCGCTGAATGCGCTCGTATGCAAAGCCCAATTCCCAACCGGGCTGGCTGTCGGCGTCTCCGTAGACGACGCTGCCGCGCGCAGCGTCGCGCAGGTCATCGGCACCCAGATTGCGCAGCAAGTCCAAGCGCGCGACTACCGCCTTCTCAGCCACCTGCCAACGTCCACCAACTTGCAGGTCCAGCAATTGAAAGTCGCTGACCAACTGGCTGCCAATCCGGCGATTGGTGCGTGTCAGTCCCTGCGCAGTGGCCTGCTCAAGATCCGAAAAATCCAGGTACGCCAACTGCACATCCGCCGAAAATGGAGCGCCCTCGTTGTAAGTCCACGCCAGTTGCGCGGCCGCGATCCGCGAATCGTCGCTATACAAGTGATCGCCGGCAAAATAGCCGGCAGTCAAGCGCAGACCATCCGTCCCTCGCACTGACCACTGCTGATTGACGCTGATTCCAACCGGACGCAGGTCAGCATCCCAGACCAAGGGCGTCAGGCTCAGTGGTATGGCCGATTTACCCAAGGTCAGCGCGGTGTTCTCCGACGGTAACCAACGAAAAAACGCTTGGTCCAGGCTGACAGCGTCACTGCGTTCGTTGTCGTTGTTGCGGCGATTATCGACATTGCTGTCGCTCGCCAGATTGGCCTTGACCGCGACCGCGTATTCCCACGCGTCGCCCGCACCGCGCCAACCAATCCGCAGTCGGCCGCGTAGACGCTCGACATCGTCGCGGGCTGAAAATCCAGTGACGCGATCACCGCGCTGGGCGACGTCACCAAACAGATGATGGTCTGTTGCCGACTCTTCCTCCTCCCAGCCCGCCAGCAAGGGATCCTCATCGGCAGTGCCAGACTGCGCCAGCGCGAGGCTGCTGCTCAGCAAAAGCGCAGCGAAAGGCACCTTGTGTTGGCGATTCAAACTAAGCACGCAGCGTCTCCAGCTCACTGATGAGCGCATCCAGATTGGCGTAACGTTGCTCGCGGTCACGCGCTATGCAACGCAAGATGATGGCTTCCAGAACTGGCGGAATCTCTGGCCAGCTGGCCGAAGGGGGCGTCGGCGGTCCTTGCAACTGAGCGACGTAAAGCTCGACCGTCGTCGAGCCTTGGTAAGGCAACGTTCCAGAAAACATTTCGCACATCAGCACGCCGCAGGCGTAAATGTCGGCGCGATGATCGACCTCTTCGCCGGCCAATTGCTCCGGCGCCGAATAGTGCGGCGTACCGACAAACATGCCGGCTTCAGTTTGTCCGGGACCGGTACGGCGAATCGGCCTCGCGATGCCGAAGTCCATCAGCTTGGCGTTGCCGGTGGCCTCCAAAATCAAATTCTCAGGCTTGATATCGCGATGCAGCACGCCAACTTCATGCGCCGCGCGCAAGCCTGCACACAGCTGGCGCGCGATACGCAGGGCGGCGGTGTAGGGCACGCGCCCCGCCTGCGCAATCAATTGCCGCAAGGTCATGCCGCGCACGTATTCCATCGAGATATAGGGCGAGCCTTGGAACTCGCCGAAGTCAAACGTGCGCAACACATTCGGGTGGGTGATGCGGCGCGCCAGCTTGAGTTCACTCTTCAAACGCTCCAATTGCTCGCCGTCAAGCATGGCGCTTGGCCGCAAGGTCTTGATCGCGACCACGTCATCAAGATCCAGGTCCCGCGCCTTGTAAACGACGCCCATGCCACCGCTGCCCAGCACGGAAATGATGCGGTAGCGCGTATCGAAGGTAGCGCCGGGGCGCAGATCGAGTTGGCGTTTGCTGTCGCCGCCCTGCGCAGACGTCGCGGCGGGCGACTTCATCATCAAGGTCGGCATCGACCCCACTGGCATCTCCAACGCATGCGGGTCGGTGGGCATGTTGCCGGCCAGTTTGTCCGCACTGATGCCATAGAAAATGCTGCCGCTGCGCGCGCCCTTGATGCGCTCGACCGCCTGCGGCGTCGACAGATGTGGCAGGGCTTCACCCAGCCCTCGCGTCAGCAATACAAAGCCGGCCGAACAGTCGGCCAGCAAAGCTTCCACTTGGCGCACCGGCAATCCCAGCGCCAAAGGGAAATTGCTATCGCCTGCCCCGCTGCTACCCGTCAGCAGATCGCCGGCGGCCATTGCCGACGCCACCTCGGGCGAGACCAGCAACACCGAATTCAGCCACCGCAATGCGTCCAGCGTGGCCGCGTCGTCGCCATGATTGAAGGCGACCAGCAGTCGCGGGCCATTCGCGAACACAATTCGGCCACCAAAATAGGCCGCGCGTTGCGCAAGTCGTTGACTCCACGCGTCGATTTCAGCGACCGCATCGGCCGGCATCTGCAAGTCGATTGAGCTGCCTAATGAACGCTGCTCCACGGCGATCAGCAGGCGCTGGTTGCGCTCAGGCTCGACCAACTCTGATGGCACCGACACGCTGACCGCGCCCTGCACGGCTTCTTCGGCGGGATCCGGCATCAAGCGCGAAAGCTGAGTGACGTAAGACTCGATATCGCGCTCGCCACGCAAGTCCGACAACAATGAGTCGAAGGCCTGCGCCAGATCGGCCAATTCGTCCTTGCCACCGACATTGAGCCGCGCCTGATAGTCGCCGGCCACCGCGGCCTTGGCGGCGGTCGCCATTTCAGTCAGCGGCCGCAAACTGGCCTTCGCCAACAACAGGGAAAGCGGCAACGCAATAATCAGAGTGACCAATCCGGTCAGCGCGACCGAATTGATGATGGCGCGATAGCCCGCCGACGCCTGCTCTACCGACGTGAGCTGGAGTGCCGAGCCAATTTCAGCACCACCTTCAGCATCCAGCGGCTGCAACTGGCCGACCCATTTCGCGCCATCCAAAGTGAGCTCCACCCTCGGCATGGCACGGCCATCGCGCACTGCGCTGCTCAATCCAGACATATCGCTGGCCACCGCGGCCTTCAGTGCTTCGAGACTGGCGCTCTCAAGCGAGCTTCCGATGATTTCGACGCCAGCCTCTTGCGGCAGCAAGAAGGCGATGTTGGCCGCGCTGACGCGACCCACGCGCTGCCCCAAGCGATCGTCGACTTGGTTGGCGACTATCAGGAAGCCAATGAGATCGCTACCTTGCGCCAATGGCCAACTAGCAGCCTGATAGAGCTTCCCATCCATGCGCCAATAACCGCTGATCGGCGCCGGCGGATCGATGGCCGAGCGCACGAACGGATCCTCGCCTAGGTTCTCAGCAATTGCCTCGAACTGATCGGTACGCGCCAGCACTTCGGCATCGGGATCCAGCACGATGCCGATATCAAATCCGTACTGCTCTTTGCGCTCGGTCAACAGGTCCTGAATCGATCGCGCATCGACATCGGCTTCAAACTCGAGTCGATCCCCTTGTGCATCGGCGATGTACTTGACGAAGGCAGCGTCGGCGGCGATCAGTTGGATTTTCAGCTGTACTTCTTCCAGCTGACGTTCTGCAAACTCAAGTTGCAGCTCGCCGCTGGCGGTCAAGGCCTTGTGTACCGAGGCATCGGCGATCCGCGCGCCCTGTTGCTGACTAAAAAACACCGCGGTTCCCACCGCTGCGCTCAACAATAGCGCCAGCAACAAAAATATCCGGATGGCGATTGGCAACCGCTTGCGAGCAGCGGGCATCTCAGTAGCGCTTGCCATCGAGTGGTCTCCCATAGGGTTTGCCAAACTTGTTTGCATGCGGGGGCACCTTGCGCGTGGTCAGCTCGATGCGAATGGTCACTTCCGGTTGCAGCGCCGGGTCCAGCATTTGCCGTGAAGGCGTGCTGCGATCATGAAATACGACCAAGCTGCCTTCACCGGCCGGCAAGTTGCGCAAAGTGAATCGGCCTTGCGCGTCTGGGCGCGCGAAGTAGGGCGTGTCGAGTACAAGAATGTGGGCGAACATCGAGTGGTGCACATTGCAGTACACCTTGACCAAGCCGGGGCGGGTGAAGGTGTGGGTGGCACCTTCGCCGGCTCCATACACGCCGCTATCGAACACGTTTCCAGTCGATGCCGAAAACGCGTTGTGCAGAATCACATCTTCGTTCGGAAACTGCACCGTGCTTCCCATCGCGATGGGCAGAATGCGCGGCCAAAACTGCTTGCGGCGTGTAGTCATCAAGGCGCGTTCGGCGGGGGGCTTAAACGCAGTCATGCTTTTTGGCCGGAAGTAGACCACGGCGTCCTCGGCTTCATTGGCGCGCAGCACTTTACCCGCCGAGACCAATTGGATAGTGCCGGTCACATCGGCGGCCAATCCGGGTCCGGCCCCTGCGAGCAACACCAGTAAAAAGCAACGCAGCACTGTCCGCTTTGCATCCCGCATCAGTAACCCCCTGTAGCCCGCCACTTGGCCGGTCCAATCAGGCCGATCCAATTAAAGCAATCCAATCAGGCGCATCCAGCAAGGCGGATCATACACAGCGCTGCGGGTGGCGGCGGGTAACATATTGGCCGCATGGGCAGCACACATTGGCGCTGCATCCAATGAAGTAAGCAAAGGAGGCGTTGACGTGTTCGATCCAGAACGATTGCTGCAACAAATGGTCGGTGGTGCCTTGGGCGGCGCGTTCGGAGGTGGCCGCCGCAGATCTAGCGGATTCGGCTCGGCACTGGGCCTCAATAAAGCGTCTGTAGGTCTCGGATTGCTGGGGGTGGCGATGGCCGCCTACAGCCACTATTCCAATCAGCCTAACAATGCTGTCGCGGGCTCTCCTAGCGGCCCACCCGCAACGCCATCGACGCGGCCTTCGTCAGCGACCGCACCACCGCCACCACCACCCGGCATCAGTGCGCCCACGCGCGCGCAGCCGATGCTCGACCTGCACAAGCAAGAAGCCGCACTGATGGTGCGGGCGATGATCACGGCGGCGGCGGCCGACGGATTGATCGACGAAACCGAACGCCAACGCATCGTAGAGCGGGCACACAGCGCGGGCGACGATCCCGATACCCTTGCCTATTTGCAAGCCGAGCTGGCCAACCCGGCCACCCGCGAGGAATTGATCGCGCAAACACCGCGTTCCTTGGCGCATCCGGTGTATGTCGCCTGCCTGCTGGCGATTGCGGTCGATAGCCAGTCCGAGCGTGACTATCTCGATGGTCTGGCGGCCGGCTTGGGCATTAATGCGGAAACTCGCGCTCGCCTGCATGCGGAAGTCGGCGACTAAGCAATCTCCCGTCTCCCCTTTTCCGGCTTTCCAACGGAGTGCTCTCATGTCCCAGTGGTTTCTGAGCTACAGCGGCCAACAAGCTGGCCCCTTCGATCACGCCACCGCGCAAGCACATGCCATCGCCAACCCGTACGGCCATTGCTGGCGGGCCGGATTTGCCGAATGGATGCCGATCGGCAGCTGCAATGAATTGGTCGGCGGCAGCACCGGCACGCAAATGCAAGCCATCGTCCCGCCGCCATCATCGATGCGCACGGCTGACGAGATCGACTACCGAATTTATGGCGAAGACATGCAATTTGTCGAGATCGAACTCGACCCCGGGGAAAGCGCGGTCGCCGAAGCCGGCGCGATGATGTTCAAAGACTCGGTCATCCAGATGGAGACCGTCTTCGGCGACGGCTCGCACAGCGGCCAAGGCGGCAGTTTTTTTGACAAACTGGTGGGCGCGGGCAAGCGCGTGATCACCGGCGAGAGCATGTTTACCACGATGTTTTCGCACAGCGGCAGCAGCGGCAAGGCGCGGGTCGCGTTTGCAGCGCCCTATCCCGGCACCATCATTCCCCTGACCTTGGCCAACTACGGCGGCCGCATCATCGCGCAGAAGGACAGCTTCCTGTGCGCGGCGCGCGGCGTCTCTATCGGCATCCACTTCCAAAAGAAAGTGATGACGGCGCTGTTCGGCGGCGAGGGTTTCATCATGCAAAAACTTGAGGGCGATGGCCTCGTATTCGTGCATGCCGGCGGCACCATTGTCGAACGCGAATTGGCCTCTGGCGAGCGCATTGACGTCGACACTGGCTGCGTTGTCGCGCATACGCAAATGGTCGACATGGACGTCAAGGCCGTCGGCGGCGTGAAGTCGATGCTGTTCGGCGGCGAAGGCGTGTTCCTAGCCACCCTGACCGGCCCCGGCCACATCTGGCTGCAAAGCCTGCCGTTCTCACGCATGGCCGGCCGCATCCACGCCGCTGCACCACAGCAAGGTGGCAGTCGTGGCGAGGGCTCGGTGTTGGGTGGGTTGGGGAACATTTTATCGGGGGATCGGGGGTTTTAAGGGTGAAAGCCCATGGCCGGCGTGCGAGCGCCAGCGTTGCCGCACTGTCACACCGCAGCCCATATTCACGTCTTGCGGACGCCGCGATGCCCGCGGCCCAACTGCAGATGGAATGCCTCATGGATACGGTTCCCTTCCAATTCGATGCTTACGGCGGCTTTGGCACCGTGCAGGGGCTGGCTCGCTTGGATGAGCAGGGCTTGGAACTGCAGTTCAGCACCAGTGATGCTTTGTTTGGCGTACTGAAATCCGGTGCTCGTAGCCTGCGCGTGCCGTTGGATGCGTTGTTGAGCGTGCGCTACACGGCCGGCTGGTTTTGGCTGATGCCCGTCATCGAGTTGCGGGTGCGCGACATTAGGGCGTTGAAGGGATTGCCGGAAAGCGACCAGGGGCGAGTGAGCTTGGGCCTGAAATTTCGTGATCGCCACGACGGCCGCGCCTTTGCCGCCGATCTCGACCTCATGCGCTCACGGCGACGTATTTTGCAGCTCGACCGCAGTATTGAGCAGCTGGCTGCGCAAGCACCTGCGTCGGTTTTGCATTCGGAGGTTGGCTCACCGCCATCGTCACTCACTCCACCGCCTGCGCCACCGGCACGTGGGTTTGGCGGCCGACTCGAATCTGAGCGCTGAGTCCAACGGCAATTCCTAAACGCTTGTCATCCTCGCGAAGGCGGGGTTCCAGCGCTTCGGGTCGGGCGAGTGGCCCACCCAACGTCTGGATTCCCGGCTTCGCGGGAATGACGATTCGTTTGGATTGGGGTCAGGAAGTGCCATCGCAGTCGGACGCGGATCCGCTATCCGCCTGAACAGGCACCGCGCTAGAGTGCCCTCTAGGTCCCGGATGGCCGCCTCAAATGCCTCTACCCTCACTGCCACTAATTCGTTCCCTGTTGGCTTCAACGGCGCGCGGCTGGCGCGGCACTCAGGCGATCCGGGTGGCGCAAGCGCCAACCAAGATGCTGGTGGTGTTTGACCGTGAGAACGATCCCGACTGTCGCCTGCTGCGCGAGCTGCTGACCGAACTGCAACTCGATGCGCTGATCCAGCCCTGCCCCATCGACGGCAAGCGTTTTGCGCGTCGATTGCCTGCGCGTGCACGCCTGCCCTATCTGATTGACGCCGAACACGGCGTACGCGCCAGCGGCCTGCGCGCCTGCCTAAAGCATCTGCTCGAAACCTATGCCGAAATTGGCTGGGCAACCGCCGTGTTGGGTAGCCTGCCGATGCGACTGTCGTCGAAACTGGCCTCGGCACTGCGCGGTGCTGCCGGTGACCATGCGCAGCCTTCGCGAGCGCCGCGTCGCCCGCTGGAACTCTTCAGTTTCGAGTCCAGCCCGTATTCACGGCTGGTGCGTGAGCGCCTGTGTGAGCTGGAACTGCCCTGGATATTGCGCAGCTTCGGCAAGGAACAGCTCGCCGACTGGGGGCCTCCCAACTTGCGCTTCACGCTCAAACCCTGGAAACCAGTACCAGGCGGGCGCCGCGAAGTCATGCTGCAGGACACCGGCAAGGCGCAGGTGCCTTACCTCATTGACCCTAACCACGACATCGAATTGTTCGAGTCGGAGCAAATACTTGCTCACTTGGACCAGCACTACGCTCGCTGAGGCGGTGCCGCTTGAAGCCGATCGCAGCTACCTCGCTTCGACCACTTATGCAGGTGGACTCATGATTGGCCGGGCTGACGAAGTCAACTTGGCCCGTTAATCACCAGCTTCTGCCGCACTTCCGGATCGTTGCTAAGTTTTCCCTCGCACCCGCCATGTTTTCACATGCAGCGTGCTTAACAACGGCACTTTCAACTTTGAAGCACTCACTCTCTCGCTACAAGTCGGTATTAGCTGCCATTGCACTGCTCGCATCTGTCGTGGCTTTGCTGTTCTGGTGGAATCAAGCCCTTGACAGTTCGAGCACAGCCACCATTGAGCCGGTTGTGAACCCATCCGACCAGCCCGACCAGCCTTTGGTCGAGGTGCTTGAGATCACGGAAGAACCGTTGGCCACTGGTGAGGTGGTGACGATTGCGGCACCAGGGACCATCCTTACGATCCGAGAGACAGGCACCTTGCTGCCAGCCGATAGGCTCGAACCCACGGGGATCGACGGAATTCCTGATCTAGCCAATCTCTACTCTGAACTGGCGGCGGCGGCGCGGGCCGGCGACTTGGAAGCCGCTTGGAAGCTGGGAGGCGGACTCATGGTATGTGGCAGTCACTTCCGGTACCTTTCCAAGTTGGAAGGCAGAATCCATCCTGACAGGATGCTCGCCGATGAGAAGACGCGCGACCAGGAGTTTGCGGATGTCGCGGCTCGTATGGAGCGCCCTACCTTCAAGACCCGCGACGCCAACTGCAAAGGCGTGACCAAGGAGCAGGTCGCTGAAGCCGGCGACTGGCTATTGCTGGCCGCCAACCAAGGTGACCAGACCGCTGCCCACTACTACGTCAACCACATGCAAGGACAATTGACCGAACTGGCCTTGGATCCACCCGCGCTGATGCGCTTTCGTGCCAATGCCTCGCGGCTAATGCATCGCGACGCGAGTCAGTGTGTGGGGACTGCATTCAACTGGCTAAGCAGTGCCTACCAAATCGGGACCTTTGAGACGCGCGACCCGGTGCGGGCGGTGGCTTACGGCGCAGTGTTTGCCTGGGCGGCAGGAGACCTGCAGCCGCAGATTTCGAGGCTGAACTATGGCCAGCCGCCGCTGACCCCGCTGCAAGCGCGCCAAGCACAGGATTTAGCCCATCGGCTGTACCAGACTTACTGCCGCATTTGAGCCGTGTAGCCTACTTGGCGTTCAGCTAGCTCGACACAACTCGCTAGGTGTCAAAACGCAACGACGTGATGCGCGGCCGCCCGCTACACTGCCGGCCCATTCGCGTCGATGCAAGCCACATGAAATTGACTATTGCTGCTGTTGCGATCTCGCTTTCGCTGTCCTTGGTCGGTGCCGCTGCGGCGCTTGAGTTGCGCGATCTGGATCCGAAAACACCAGCCTGCAAGGACTTCTATCAATTTTCCAACGGCGGCTGGTTGAAGACCACTCCCGTGCTGGCTGATCGCGAGAGCTTTGGCACGTTTAATGTGCTGAAGGAGCGCAATCGCGCGCAGCAAAGCGGCGCCCTCCAAGAGCGTGCGACTCGTCAGTTCTGTGCGCATCGTTAGACGCATGTCGCTGACTTTTTTTTACGGCCGGACCGCGTGCCGCGAGCGTACACTCAAGCCATGAACGACTTTGTCCCAGGGCAGCGTTGGTTCTCCTCAGCCGAACCCGAACTCGGCCTCGGCACCGTCATGCGTTTGGCTGGTCGCAGCGTGCAGATCGTCTTCACCGGCACCGGCACCATCCGCCAGTACGCCATCGCCAGCGCACCGCTGGCGCGCGCCGAGTTTCGCCGCGGTGATCGGATCCGGGTGGAACGCAGCGACATCGTCATCGACGAAGTGCAATTGGGTGCCGATGGGCTGCTGGTGTATTGCTGTGGCGCGCGCCAGATACGCGAAGGCGAATTGGATCCTGAGCAACCGGTATCCAAAGCAGACACTCGCTTATTGGCCGGCCGCGTGGATCGCAGTGACCAGTTCGAGTTGCGCCAAGCGGTGATGCAACAGCGTGCCAATGCCCTCGCCCATCCGGGTTGGGGCGTGCTGGGCGCGCGTATCGACTTGATCGCGCACCAATTGCGGGTGGCTGAGATCGCTGCATCACGACGCCCACCACGGCTGCTACTGGCCGATGAAGTGGGACTCGGCAAGACCATCGAAGCCTGTTTGATTTTGGCCCAACAACTGGCGATGGGCCGCGCTGGTCGCGCGCTGATCCTGTTGCCCGACAGTCTGGTCCACCAATGGTTTGTCGAATTGCTGCGCCGCTTCAATCTGAGTTTTGCGCTATTCGATGAAGAGCGCTGCGAGGCAATTGAGGCCAGCTCCCCCGGTTGCAATGCATTTGAGGACGAGCAACAGGTCATCGCGCCGCTCAACTGGTTGGCTGAGGACGGCAAACGTCGCGCGCAGCTGCTGGCTGCGGGCTGGGACATCGTGGTGGTCGACGAGGCCCATCATTTGGGATGGACGCCTGAACTCGCCAGTCCGCAATACCAGTTGGTCGAGGCGCTGGCCGCGCAAACCCCCAGCATCATCTTGCTCACCGCAACACCGGAGCAACTCGGTCGCGCCGGTCATTTCGCGCGCCTGCGTCTATTAGACCCGGCGCGCTATGGCGACTTCGACGCGTTTATCGCCGAGTCGGAACGCTTTGTTGCGGTATCCGATTCGGTCGATGCCTTGCTCTCTGGTCGCACGCCTGATGCGCAAGGGGTTGTGCAACTGGCGAGCCTGTTTGGCGAAGAAGGCAAACAATTGCCGGCACGGCTGGCTGCCATCGAATCGGCAAGCGACGATGAGGCTAAGGCGCTTCGCACCGCGCTCATCGATGACCTGATCGACCGCCATGGCACAGGCCGGGTGATGGTACGCAACCGTCGCTTGGCGGTTGGCGGATTTCCGCGTCGGGTGGCGCATCTGGAGGTGCTGAATCCCAGCGAGGTCGCACCCGATCTGGAAGGCCGCCTGCGCGCTGAGTTCCACGCCGACATCGGCACGCCCGAGCATGTTGAGCCCGAGCATGACTACGCCCGCGATCCGCGCATGGATTGGCTGCTCGGCGTGCTCGACAGTATTGAGCCCGCCAAGGCGCTGTTGCTGTGTCGCTCGCGCGCCAAAGTGCAAGCTTTGGAAGAAGCGCTGCGATTGCGCTCCGGCATGACGGTCGCGCGCTTTCACGAAGACATGAACCTGCTGCAGCGCGACCGTAACGCTGCCTTTTTTGCGGATCCCGAAGGCACGCGGCTGCTGATTGCGTCTGAGATCGGCGCCGAAGGCCGCAATTTCCAGTTCGCGCAACATCTGATTTTTTGGGACCTACCACTCGATCCCGACATGCTGGAGCAGCGCATCGGTCGACTGGATCGGATTGGCCAACGCGGCGACGTGCATCTGCACGCCTGCGCCATCGAGAACAGCCCACAACATGCGCTGCAACGCTGGTATGCCGAGGGCTTGGACGCCTTCGCCGGGGTATGCGCCGATGGCCGCGAACTGCTGCGTGAATTTGGCGAACAACTGACCGCGGTCGCGCTTGCTGCGACGAATGCAGGCGAACCCAGCGAGTTGGACGCGTTGAACGCACGTACCCGCGAGCGCCACGCCGAACTCAGCGCACAGATTTTACGAGGCCGAGATCGCTTGCTGGAACTCGCCAGTCAGCGTGGCGCGGATGTCGGTGAGCTGCGGCAAGCACTGCTGGCCGACGATACCCGTGCCAGCAGCGACGACTACCCGTTGCGACTGCTTGAGCAGTTCGGCGTGCATCACGAGCTGCTGGGCAAGGAAGTTTGGTTGCTCGATCCCGAGTACCTGACTCTGGATGCCTTCGAGGCGTTCAAGCACGGTGCCTGCTCCGCTACGTTTGATCGTGCCACGGCTTTGGCACGCGATGACTTGCTGTTCTTGCGTGCCGATCATCCGCTGATGCTGGCCGCCGAAGACTTGATTCTGAGCAGCGAAACCGGCAACGCGGCGTTTCTGCTGGACGAGGCCCTGCCGGCGCGCACGGTGTTGCTGGAAGCAGTTTTCGTGCTCGAATGCGTCGCCCCGCGGTCGCTGCAAGTAGAACGCTATTTGCCGCCTGAACCGATGCGCTGCGTCGTCGACACTCGATTGCAGCTGCGTGAGGGCTTTGTGCCCAGCGCGCGGGCGCGTGAACGCTCTGCTGAGCGCACAGTCGACCTGCAGCGCTACCGCAAACCGATGGCGACCTTGGTTCCACCCTTGGTAAAACGCGCCGGTGAAGTAGCCCGCGGTATGGCCGAGCAACGTATTGCCGCTTCGCTGGCTGCCGCCAACGCATTGTTGGGCCACGAGATCGAACGCCTCGAAGCGCTATCGGCGGTCAACCCTGCCGTGCGCCCGCAGGAAATAGCCGCCCTGCAAGCCGAGCTAAGCGCCTTGTGTGATGTGCTGCCACAAGCTCGCCCGCGCTTGGATTCGCTGCGCTTGATTGCGAGCCCGGATTTTCTGCGACTACCAGGTTAGAGAAAGCATCGGAAAGCGCTTCGCTCTTGCAGGGTGCCGCTCCCGCGGCGCCGCTGCTGAACTCACCAAGAGCAGCCGCGCGTGAGCGCGGCCCTCCTGCTTTGCACACATACGTGTGGCAGCAGTTAAGCGCGGCGCTTGGGCTTGAACGGCCAGCGTCCACGCCAGTGTTGGATCAGCAAAAACCCAAACAGCATTCCGCCCAAATGCGCGAAGTGGGCGACACCACTTTGGGTGCCGGTCACACCCATGAAAATCTCGATCGCACCAAAAAGGATGACCAAGGTCCGCGCCTTCATTGGAATGGGCGGAATCAGCAGCATCACTTGGCGATTCGGAAACATCATTCCGTAGGCCAACAGCAAGCCATACACGCCACCCGAGGCACCAAGAGTTGGAAACACCGGACCGCCTTCGGAGGCCAGCCACGTCACCACGGCCAGTTGGGTGAGCCCAGCCCCGACCACGCAGACAAAGTAAAACGTAACGAAGCGCTGGCTACCCCATGCCTGCTCGATCTGCGCGCAGAACATGAACAACGCCATCATGTTGAAGAACAGATGGGCGAAACCACCATGCATGAAACCGTAGCTCACCAACTGCCAAGGCAAAAATCCAGCCGTCACTAGCGCGCCATTGTCGTAGCCCAGCGGATAACTACCCAGCGGCCACAACATGAACGATAGGAACGCCGCCTCGCCTAGCAGCTGCTGCAGGCCAAAAACCAGCGCATTGCTCCACAGGATGGCCTTGGTGATTGGCGGCAGTTGATCGAGCATGAACGTCCAAGCATTGACGGGAGGGCATCATACCGGGCAACAGACAGGCATTCGTCGATGATTTGTTTGTTTGGCTGAGGTTGGTCGCGCGCCGCTGGGAAGCGCATCAGGCCTTGCGGTAATACCAAGCGCAACAGCGCTTTATGCGAGACTGTCGCCCTAACGTCAGGGTCAGGGGGCCCCGCATGAGTTTTCTTGATCGGCTTCGCCAGCTCATTGATGAGCGCCGCGCCATACGCGAAGCAGCTGCAGTCAATGCCGAAGCCGCCGCTGCTGTGGCGCGAGCGCAGGCAGTGCGAAAAGTTGAACGCCGCGAAGACAGCCCGCGCAAGATTGCGGCTGAGGGAACTCGCGTACTGGTGATCGACGACTCCGCCACCATTCTTGCCATGCTCGGCCGCATCCTGCGGCAGAACCAATACGACGTGCTGGACGCCGCCGACGCCGAACGCGGGCTGCAGCTGGCGCGTGCGCATGCGCCGTCCCTGATCTTTCTCGACATCGTGCTGCCCGGCATGAGTGGCTTTGAAGCCTTGCGCCAACTGCGCCGCGACCCGATCACTCGCGACATCCCGGTGATCATGATGAGCGGCAACGAAATGGCCACCGAGCAGTTCTATGTGCAACGCATCGGCGCCGACGACTTCATGAAGAAGCCCTTTTCGCGCGGCGAAGTGTTTACCCGCATCAATCGGCTGTTGAATGAAGAGGGGACGTTACGGAAGCATGTGTAGGGGGTGAGGTTTGCTCCTTGGTTGGTCTTTCCGGCGAAGGCCGGAGTCTAGCTTTTCAGGCTTCACTCGCCTTGTGTTTGCTCGCCGCAAGGTTTCGTCCGCCTAGGCGGCGGCCGAGTCACTTTTCTTTGCTCGCCAAAGAAAAGTAACCAAAAGAAAGGCGACCCGAGCATCGCGCGGCTTCGCCGTTCCCTGCGCTGCTCGCCGGTCTCGGGCCGGCGCAAACTCGCACATCCATGTGCTCGAACATTCGCGCCTTTCCCCCGAGCCCGGCTCCGCTGCTCGGCGCGATGACGGGGCCCA
>JANNWF010000424.1:0-6094 GCA_031408455.1 Pseudoxanthomonas sp.
GCCGTTGCCGACGACGATGAAAGCCAGGCCCAACAGGAACCAGCGCAAGTCGGGGATCAACAATAAAAACAAACCGCCGGCCATCAAGGTGCCGCCGAGCATGATCGACGCGCGATAGCCCAGATAGCGATCCGCGATGAAGCCACCGAAGATGCCGGTGGCATAAATCAGCGCCGTATACGCGCCATAGGTCAGGCTGGCCTGCGCCTTCGCTTCGCCTTCTGGCAGCAAGCCGAAGAATGCCGAGGCGACATACACCGCCAGCAACGCGCGCATGCCGTAGTAGCCAAAGCGCTCCCAGAATTCCGAACCAACCAGCATCCATAGGGGGCGCGGGTGGCCCAAGAACTCGCCCGGCGGCGGCGGAACGAAAGGCGCAGCGGAATAGACAGGTTGGGCCATGGTCAAGCGCAGCAAAAGAGGGCGAGCCGCGAGTCTAACGCGAGCCCGCATGCCTCATCAGCGCATCACGCGAGCGGGGACATAACGCTAAGCCGTGCGTGGAGAGCGGTGCAATGCGCCGCTTAGGCGCCGCCTCAGAGCGCTCGCACCGCCCGCCCTCGCCCACTCGCCTTGGCCCGATACAAAGCGTCGTCAGCGCGCTTGAGCAAGGACTCGGCCGACTCCGCGGGATCGGTCGCAATCACCCAGCCGATGCTAACGCCAATGACCAGTGCTGGCCGCATGCCGGGTACTGGTGTATTGGCTAGTTGCTCGATCAGACGTTCGATGATCGCGGGTGCATGGGCGGCGTCCTCGCCCGCAAACAACAGCAAAAACTCCTCGCCGCCGTAGCGGCCGAGCAAGGACTGCGCCCGCAACAGCGGCTCCCAAGTGCGCGCGACGTGGATCAAGGCGCGGTCGCCGACCAAATGGCCGAGAGCATCATTAATGCGTTTGAAGTGGTCGAGATCAGCAATGGCGAGCGTCAGTGGTGTGCCCGTGCTTCGATGCGACTCGTGAGCCTGCTCCAGCCCTTGTAGCAGCGCACGCCGATTCGGCAACCCGGTCAATGCGTCTTTGCGACTCAAGGCGTCCAGTTCGGTATTGACCCGCGACAACTCTTCCCGCTGCACCTCGACCATATCGCGTTGGGCGCGAATTTCGCGCGTACGTTCAGCGACTTCGCGCTCCAAGTCACGCCGCTGTTGTTTCAGATCATTGATGCGCCAACGCACCGCCCCACCCACTCCGAGAGCCAGCATCAAGGCAGCGGTAATTTGCACGGCCCCGCGCTGCCACCACAGCGGCGCAACCTCGATGTTCAGTACCCGCGGCTGCTGGCTCTGGCTACCAAAACGGGTAGTGGCATGCAGCTCGAACCGATAGCTACCCGGTGGAAGATTGGTGTAACTGGCAAAACGGCGCTTGCCGACGTTCTGCCAATCGCGATCAAACCCCACTAGGCGATGCCGAAAGCTCAACTGGCGCGGCTGATCATGAGCGATGGCCGCATAGCCGATTTCCAGCACGCTGTCTTGCGGACGCAGCTGAAGGTGATCGAGCAGCGGCGCGGCGTGGGCAACACGCGGCTGTGGGTCGGTAGCGCCGAGTGCGGCACCATCGACCTTGATGCTGTTCAGTACCGGCACTGGAGCGCGGTCGTCCACTGCAATGCGGCGCGGATCGATCCGATTGAAGCCACCGGCACCACCAAACAACAAGCTGCCATCGGCCGCTTTGGCGTGCGACCCGAACGCAAATTCGATCGCCTGCAAGTCATCTTCGAGACCGAAGTTGACGCTGCGTTCCGTGCTTGGATCAAAGCGAGCAACGCCGCGATTGCTGCTCAGCCAGAGCATGCCCTCGGCGTCGTGCTCGATGCCATAAATCACCCGGTTCGGCAGTCCATCCTGTTCGGTATAGCGACGAAAACTGGCATCCGGGCGGACATGCACCAAGCCATCACTGCTACCCACCCATAGCCCGCCATCGGCTGCATCGGCAATATCCCAAACGACGCGGATATTGGCGGCAGGTGCTAACAATGCACCAGCTTGCAACGTATTGGGATCCAAAGCGTAGATGCCCGACCACGTGCCGATCCAAAGTAAGCCGCCCGGCGTTTGGTGCAGCGCAAATACACGCGGATCGGCTAGTCCGCCGATGGCTTGGGCGACCGGCGGTTCACCGGAGACGAGGTATAGCCCGGACTCGGTGCCGGCCCAAACGCGTTGTTCCCGATCCACCAACAGACTGCGTACACCTTGCAACGGTGCGGATTGGTCTGCAGTCAACACCGATTGCGGCAAATCGCCTGCCAGCCAGCGTGCCAATCCACTATCGCCACCAATCCACAAGCCCCCCGGGTCCGCACGCTCCAGCGCCCAGATGCGTTCTTCGCGGCCACTCGGCAAAGCAAGCTCATCGGGTTGCGAAAACGTGCCGATGGTGCCGTCGATGACATCGGCCTGCAGTACGCCGACGCCCATCATGCCGATCCAAATCCGATCCACATCAGCAACAAACGCGCGGGTGGTACCCAGACTCGCGTTGCCGCGCGCCGCGAGCCGTGGCCGATGACGTTCGATGCCTTGCCGCTGCGGATCAAGGCGACTTAGCCCCTGATTCCACGCGCCGATCCATAACTGGCCATCCTGCGCCAAGGCGAGAGCGTAGATCACCCGCCGGCTATCCGTGGTCTGCTCATCCACGGCGTCGATACGCGGCCCTACACAATCGCATTCAGGCCGCCATCGATACGTACCGAAGTCGGTGCCTATCCATAACTCACCATTCGGCCCCGCTGCCAGCGCGCGGGAGCCACCCACGTGGGTAGGAAAGCCGCCCTCATCGTAGGTAAGCAACGTCGACTGACCAGTTTCGAGATTGAGCCGCAGCAACCCCACGCCTCGCTCGAAGCTGATCCAGACGCTGCCATCGCTGGTCTGCGCCAAAGCCCAAATGGTCGCGTCTAGCGTCGCTGCGGGTTGCTTCAGCGGGAAGGGCTCGCAATTGCCGTCGTCCGTCGTAAGCATGCACACATGACTGCCGACCGCAGCCAGCACTCTGCCGTCGCGCAATCGCAGGATGTCGCCCAAAGCCCGCGCTTCTTCCGAGGCGACCGCAAACAGTTGCCGGCTGGTGGCTGGCATTGCGGCGTCGACTGGCCAGTCAATGCGAAAAATACCTTGCGCTGTTCCGACCAGCGCTACTTGGTCGGTAAGTGGAAGCAACGAAGCGATGGTTTGGCTAGCAGCGCCGACATTCGGTAGCCGGGTCGCAAGGTGCTCGATGCGTTCATCGGGCAAGTACATGCGGCTAATTCCGCCATCTACAGTGCCTATCCACAACATCTCGCCGTGGCGCGCGAGCCGCTGGATGAATCCGCCGGACAACCCGCGCCCTGCAACGTCGCGCTGAAACACCTTGAAATCGACGCCATCGAAGCGATTGAGCCCATCTTCGGTACCGATCCAGACAAACCCGCGCGCATCAATCTCTATGTCCACCACCGAGTTCTGCGACAGCCCGTCGGCCACGTCGTAATACTCAACCGCGGCCTGCGCCGTGGCGCTGAGCATTGCCAACAGACTGCCGATGAGCATCGAATTCACCGAGGTGCGATCTGTGGTCGGGCGGCGGAGTTGGCAGTCTAGCTGGGTCGCCGTGTGCTTCGCTGATAGTGAAGCGACAGTGCCGATTTCCATTCTAGATGGCGACAATTGCTCGGCGGAGGGGCGCCAAACTTCACGTCGTCTGGGAAGGGAGCAAAATCCCTCAGCGCAAGCCTTCCATCCCATCCCGATACACAAAATCGCGCGGGATGGCCTGCTCGCCTTCGACGTCACCTAGCGCGCCTTGCGCGATCCAATCGAAGATCAGGCCTTGCTGTTCGATGCTTAGCGGATTCTGCAAGAACGGCATTCGCAGACCACCGTAGCCGGGTTGGTTGCAATTGACCTTGTCGAATATCGGACTCGCAAACGGCCGGCCAGGGATGACGTAACCCGCTGGTACCAATTTGTAGATGGCGTCGATGCCGAGATCGGTCAAGTCCAAATTGCCATCGAACTGGCCGGGATTGTGACAACTGGTGCAGCGGCCACTGAAGAACATTTCGTTGATGATGGGTTTGATCTGGCTCTGCCAATTCACATCAAAGGTGATCGGCAGGTTGCTCAGGTTGTCGCAACCCGCACCCGGCGGAAACGACTGTGCGTTGGCCACTGCTGAGCTGGCCAACGCAAGCAAACCGATCGCGCTACGCCACTCCATTCATCAAGCCCGGCACGATCCGACTGAAGTTGGCAAACGACGGGGAGGACACCCCATTGGCAAACGGGCCGGTCACGAAGTTGTCGATGTTGGGAAAGATCGTCGGGATATCGGTGTCAGACACGCCCATCCAACGCGCCAAGGTGGCGCACAACTGATCGGCCGCAGTGGTCGGGATGAACTGCCCGCGTTGGAAGCACTCGCCTTGATTGGCGCCATCGCTGACGCTGCCGGTCAAGGAGTTATTCAGCACAATGGTCGGATAACGGCCATACACGTTGCCGCCGTTGACCGCGCCACCCACCACAAACTGCAAACTGCCCCAAGCGTGGTCGCTGCCATTGCCGTTGGAATTGATGGTGCGCGCAAACTCGCTGGTGCTGAACAAGGTGACATCGTTGTTACGGCCGATCGCCACCATCGCTTTGTAGAACGAATCCACAGCTTGCGAGACCCGTTGCAGCAGCAAGTGATGGCCGGTCGCGCCAGTGGAGGTGATCTGACCATCGTGGGTGTCAAAGCCGCCGAGGCGAACAAAAAACACCTGCCGATTGGCACCGATGGGCGATACGAAGCCGGCGTTGTCGGGCTGCGTCGTGCTGATCCGCACCATCCGTGCGACTTGCCGAAGTTGATCGGCTATTGAGTTTCCGCTGGGCCAAACAAAACCGGTGCTGCCGCCGCCGTTCACCGGATCCGCTGCCGGAATTCCGGCGATCGCCGGATTGATGACGAAATCTGCCAGCTCCAATGAGCGATCAACAATGCTGCCGTATTCGTTGGTAAAGGCTTGGGGGCTGGCCGCATCCAGCAATTGCTCCAGATGCGCACGCCGCACCTGCTGGAACTGGTTGGCAGTGGTGTTGGTCGAGCTGTAGTTGGTCAGCGAGGTCGCCGGCGCGGTGCCGGAGGTCGACAGGGCAAATGAAAACAGTGGCACGCCACCGTCTTCGACACCCGACAGGAACCGCGTTTGTCCGGACAGGGTAATGGTGGGCGGCAACCCATTGGTCGCTGCCGCCGGCAAGGCCACCCGCCCTGCGACGCGGCCCCCCCAGCCTTCGGTCACTTGCGTGCTGGAGCCCGAACCGATGTGCCACAGATTGGTTTGATCGTTGTGCGAATACAACTGCGGCGGACGCCGCCGATTGTTGAATTGGGCCACCGTGGTCGGCTCGACCAAGGGCCCGATATTGGGCAAGAACGCCAGCCGACCCTGACCGTACAAATTCGCCAATTCCGGGCAAAACGGATTCACGCCGTACTGTCCGCCAGCTATCGAAAGCGTTGCCGGCGGGGTTTGCCCATTGATAAACCCGGCTCCGGTGTGTCGCGGCAGCGCCAGTCCGCCACTATTGCCCGCTGTGGGGTTGTAGATGCCGTTGCGGGCGGTGACGTACTTGGTATGCGCCGCATCGCCACCGGGAATCAGCATGTTCCAGGCGTCGTTGCCACCATCCAGATACAGGCAAACCAGCGCGCGATAGCCGCTGGCTGGTGTGCCCGCCAGCGCGGCCGGAATCAGTCCAAGCTGCGGAAACAGTGCTTGCGCGCCGCCGCAGGCCAACACACCGCAACCAGCCTGCAGGAAAGCGCGACGGGAGGTGAGAATCTTGCTCATGGCCGTCGGTCCTCAGCGCTGAATGGACGCCTCGGGCGAAATCGCCGCGAGGTGCAGAAGGTAAAGAACTTCGCGACGGCG
Source organism: Pseudoxanthomonas sp. (assembly GCA_031408455.1). Taxonomy (GTDB): domain Bacteria; phylum Pseudomonadota; class Gammaproteobacteria; order Xanthomonadales; family Xanthomonadaceae; genus JANNWF01. The sequence goes on from JANNWF010000424.1 coordinate 5,921, forward strand.
GGTGTTCTGCGCGACTGCTTCGCCGAAATTGCCGGTCAACGCCGTCCGCAACAGTCGATAAAGGATGCCGCGCGTACCGGTGTTCAGCGTCGTGTTGCCAGGGTTGTTGAGGTCGCCCAACGTCCCCGACATTGCGCCACCGAACAGCCGCACATTGATGACTTCAATCAAGGC
>JANNWF010000425.1:0-15664 GCA_031408455.1 Pseudoxanthomonas sp.
TGCGTGGTCGAGACCCAGGTCGTGCCAGGGATGACTGGCTGGGTCGACTACGGCAGTTACCGCTTTGTGCGACCGCTGAAGGGCAGCTTTGGGATCATCGACGAAACCGGCGAAACCCACGGCCCCGAGGCTTCAACCACCGGCATCTGTCTGGTGCCAAGCGTCGAAGCGCTGATCTGGATCATGCAACGCATCGGGTTCTCGCGCGTCGAGGTACTGCCGGTGCCCGCCGATGGCTACGAGCAGTTGGTGCACAACAAGCGGGTGATGGTCGCGGGTTGGGTCGATTGATTGGAGCTTGATTGAGGCCGGCGACTGCGAGCACTCACGCCAAGTGCGCAATGCCGGCCGCCTGCGCGTCCCAATCGCCGCTGCCATCAAACGGCGTCACTACCAACTCAGTAATGCTGCCCGCATCCAGACAACGCACGTTGACATCGATGCCGTCGGGGTTTGAGCGCGGCACGTAAAAGCTCTTGACCCCGCAGTGGCGGCAGAACAAATGCCGCGCCAGACCAGTGCCCCAGCGGTACTCGCTTAGGTCGGACTCACCGCTCAGCAAACGAAAGTCCGCTTTGGCGACGATCAAATGCAGAAAGCCGCTCTTGGCACAGATCGAACAGTTGCAGTCCAAGGCCTCGATGCGAGCGGGCGCGTCCATCTCGAATCGCACTCGCCCGCAATGACAGCCGCCTCGATGAATCATGCTGGGGCCCTTTATTGGAACTGGCTCAATGGAAGCCGGCCCAATGGAAGCCGGCCCAATGGAAGCTGGCTCAATGGAAGCTGGCTCAATTGGATCAGACGCGTCGATTTCATACCGGTGCAGGCGGCGGCAGCGCGGCGGTAACCGGCGTGGGTGCCGGCAAGACGCGCGATGGCGAATTGCCCGTGCGCACGATCAGCCACACCAGGCCAGCCAGTAACAGCAGCGGCAGCAGCAGCGGAATCAGCCCAAGGATGACGGCAAGCAAGCCGCCGATAAGCGCCAACGGCACCCCGACCAACAGCGTAAACATGGCACCGATCACCGCGATGCCGGCGGACGCCAGCCCAGTAAACAAGCCAAATGCGCCAGAAATCAAGCCGCCAATGGTGCCACCGACGCCGGCCACGATGCCGGCGGTCGCCTGCGTCGCCCACCAAGGCGTCAGCACCGAACCAATGAGCATCAGACCACCGATGACCAGTACGAGTATCAGTAGGAAAGCAAACATGGTCTGTCTCCGCAACAGTGGTTGAAAGCCGTGATCGGCATAGCCGCGACGGTGATGCTTGGTGAATGTGACCGGCGCAGGTTGACCCATTTCCTTGGCGGCAAGAAGAGCGTGCGCGGCGAGCCACGCTTTCGTAGAGCGGAGCTTGCTCCGCTGTTCTTGAACGAACCCACTATTTGGCTGAATGCCTAGCCTTCAGTACCCCTATACAACGCCTGCCTCGGTGCACCACTCAATTCAGCCGCAAGCCGCGCTGCCTTGGATGGCGGCAAGTCCTGACTGAGCCGCACATACAACCGACGGCCATTGGCGAGCCTGGCGTCGGCGTCATCCACCGCGCCGGCCACGATCAATACAAATTCGCCACGCCGCTGGTCAGGATCGGCTGCCAACTGCGCTTGCAGCTCTGCCATGGAACCGTCCAATACCGTCTCGAAGCGCTTGGTCAGTTCGCGCGCCAGCACCGCGCGACGATTCGGACCCAGCTCAAGCGAAAAATCCGCCAGCGCGTCCTCAATCCGGTGCGAACTCTCATAAAACACCAAGGTGCGCGGCTCATTGGCAAGCTCGGCGATACGGGCTCGGCGGGCCGCCGACTTGGCCGGTAGAAAGCCCTCGAAACAAAAGCGATCACTCGCCAGTCCGGCCACCGAGAGCGCCGCGATAATGGCGCAAGGCCCAGGTACGGGACTCACGCGAATGCCCGCCGCGCGTGCGGCCGCTACCAGGCGAAAGCCAGGGTCACTGACCAGCGGCGTACCGGCATCGCTGACCAGCGCCAACGAATCACCGGCCAATAGGCGCGCCACCAACGCGCCCGCTTGCGCTTCCTCGTTGTGCTCGTGCAGTGCCAACAACGGCCGCTCGATGCCTGCCTGCACCAACAGCGGCCGTGTGTGACGAGTGTCTTCGGCGCAGATGGCGTGGACACTCTGCAAGGTCGCCACGGCCCGCGGCGAGAGGTCACCCAAATTGCCAATCGGGGTAGCAACGATGTGCAGGGTGCCGGTTGGTGCGGGCGTCGGCTCAGTCACACGTAGCGCTCCATGGTCCCAGCCGGCGGCGGGCCTTCCGCTATGATCATGCCATTCGCTTTAGCCAATGACTCTGCATGAATGTGAAACCTCGCTTCGGTCGGCACTTCGGCCTGCTATGCGCCGTCCTCGTCGCCGGCAGTTTGCTCAGTGGCTGCGTCAGCATGCCCAGCGGCGACAGCCAAGCGGGAGCGGCCGGCGAGGCACTGTTTCGCGATGGTGACTTGCGCGCGGCAGCAGTGGCTTTTGTCGACGCCGCCAACAGCAACCGCCGCGATCGTAACGCGCTGCTGTTGCGTGCCGCCGAAGCATGGCGCGAGAACGGTGACCGCGATGCGGTAGCCAGCGTCATCGTGCAAATCGATGCGCGTAAGTTGAGCGCCGATCAGCCGCTGCGTTACGCCTTGCTGAAGGCCGAACTGGCACTGGATGCAGGCGACAGCGCAGCGGCCGCCGCCCTGCTTGAGGCTGACCCTGGCCGCAGCAGCCGCGACTTGCGGGCGCGTTACCACGAGCTGCGCGGGCGCGCTTTGGAACCAAGCGACCCACTTGCGGCCGCTGCCGAGTTCGCGCGTCTGGATGCGCTGGTGGATGGCGATGAGCGCCGCGAGAACTCCCGCCGTGTGCGCGATGTGCTCGCCAAATTATCGGATGGCCGTCTAAGTACCGAAGCAGAAGAGCTCGCCGCCAACGACCCACTTCGGCCATTCGCTGCACGCGCGATCAGTGCCCGCGGCTTGAGCCTGCCAGCGTCGCTGCGGGATGCGAACGCGCGTCGCGCGACGCCGGTGCGCGCGACTGAGGGCGGACACATCGCCTTGCTGCTACCGCTCACTGGACCGCTGCGTGCAGCTGGCATTCCGGTGCGCGATGGATTTCTCGCCGCGCGCTTTGCCAGCGGTGATAGCCCCGCCGACGTCCGGGTGATGGACAGCGGCGAGACCCCGGAATCCGCGGTGCTTGCCTATCAGCGCGCGGTCGCCGATGGCGCCACCCAAGTGGTCGGTCCGCTCACCCGAGAGGCGGTGACCGCAGTGCTGTCTGAGGCCGATCTGCCGGTGCCCGTGCTGGCGCTCAACCGCGGTATCGGGCCACTGCCGCCGGGACACTTGAGCTTTGCCTTGACCCCCGAGGATGAAGCGGCCGCCGTCGCACGCCTGTTGAGCCAACGTGGACTGCTGCGGGTAATGGCGGTGGCCGGCCAAGACGAACTGGCGCAGCGGACTCTGGAGGCGTTTCGTGCTCGTCACGCGCAATCGGAGGGCCAGTTGGTCGCCGTCGCGACCTTGCCCACCAGTGGCGTCGACTACCGTGGCGCGCTTCGCGACGCGCAGACCGCGGCTGGCTTGCCGACCGAATCGCCGCGTGATCTGACCTTGCCGTTTGATCCCGGTGTGGATGCAGTATTCATCGCTGTGCGCCCCGAGCAAGCGCGGCTGCTGGTGCCACAGTTGAAACTGGCGGGCTTGATCAACGTACCGACGATCGGGACCTCGATGTTGCATGTGGTGGACGACAACTCGCGGCAAGATCGAGAGCTTGACGATATCGAATTTACCGAGCTGCCTTGGCTGCTCGGCGACCTGCCCGGTCTACCGGCACGCAGCAAACTGCGCTTGCAGTTGGAAACTGCGGGTGGCCCGTCAGCCCGGCTGTTCGCCTTCGGCATGGACGCGTGGCGCTTGCTGATCAACCAGCACATGCTGATGGATGCCGATCTGCCCATGTCGGCGGCAACCGGCGAACTCAGCCTCGACGCGTTCGGCGAAGCCCGCAGCCAGCCGATCATTGCGCGTTTCCGCGGCGGAGTTGCAAGGCCGTTGGATAGCGGCGGGCTGCTTCCGCATTAAGCCGAATGGATCGCCAAGCCGAGGGCAGCGCCCGCGAAGCAGAGGCCAGACTAGCGCTGGAGCGTGCCGGCTTGAACTTCCGCGCAGCCAATGTGCGCTTCCGCTTTGGCGAAATCGACTTGATCATGAACGATGGTGACGCCATCGTTTTTGTTGAAGTGCGCTACCGCGAGTCGCGCGCGTTTGGCGGCGGCGCGGCTTCCGTCACCGCCAGCAAACAACGCCGACTGATCCGCGCCGCATCCGCATGGCTGGCCGCCAACCCGACGCTGGCGCAGCGGCCCTGTCGATTCGACGTGGTGGCACTCGGCGGCGGACCACCGCAGTGGATTCGCGATGCATTTCGGGTGGATGACGCGGCATGACGCAGCCGTTGCCTGCTGCTCTGTTAGTCGAATTGCGCGCCTGTTTGCCCGCCGCCGCGTTGCTCACCGATGCCGCCAGCGCGCTTGCCTATGGCGTCGACAACTCCGCTTTCGTGGGCATTGCGCAAGCAGTGGTACTGCCGACCTCGCATGCCGAAGTGGAGGCGACAGTGGCCGTCTGCTGCGCGCATCGCGTTGCCCTCACCGCACGCGGTCGCGGCAGCAACACCACCGGAGCGAGTGTGCCGATCAACGGCGGCGTCGTGATCTCGTTCGAACGCATGAATCGCATCATTGATATCGATGTCGGCAACCGGGTGGCCGTGGTCGAGCCCGGGGTATTGAACGGCGACTTGCAGCACGCCTTGGCACCGTACGGATTTTTCTGGGCACCGGATCCCACCTCGGCGCCGTGGTCGAGCATCGGCGGCAATCTCGGCTGCAATGCTGGCGGACCACGTGCGGTGAAGTACGGCGCCTGCCGCGATAACGTGCTGGCATTGCGGGCTGTTGATGGCCAGGGACGCGGATTTCGTAGCGGTGCCGCGGTGACAAAAAACGCGAGCGGTGTCGATCTCGCGCGCTTGTTGGTCGGCAGTGAAGGCACCTTGGCCTTGATCACCGAAGCGACGTTGTTGTTGCGGCCATTGGCCGAAGCGCGGGTCGCCTTGCGCGCCTTGTATGTCAATGTCGAAGCCGCCGCCTCGGCAGTCGCGCGGATCATGGGGCAAGCGGTAACGCCCAGTGCCCTGGAGTTCATGGATGCGACCGCGCTGGAACTGGTCCGTCAGCGTGGCGTGGCGCTACCCGCAGCGGCTGGGGCGCTGCTGCTGATCGAAGCCGACGGTCGGCACGACGCGCTTGCCGATGCCATCGAAGCCATCAGTACCGCCGCCAGCGGCGCAGGAATGGTTGAGCTCAGCCCTGCCACCGACGCCACCGAACTGACGAATTTGTGGGCGGCACGCAAGGCGCTCTCGCCTGCGCTCAAGCAACTGGCACCGAACAAAATCAATGAGGATGTGGTGGTCCCTGTCGCGCAACTGCCCGCACTGGTAAGCGCCATGCGCGCGCTTGAAAGTCAGCATCCGCTGCGCATTGTGTGTTTTGGTCACGCGGGTAACGGCAACCTGCATATCAATCTGATGTTTGATCGTGGCGACCCCGCGCAGGCTGCGGCCGCCGATGTCTGCGTGAATGTGTTGTTTGACACGGTGCTCGCACTGGGCGGCTCGCTGTCGGGAGAACACGGCATCGGTGTATCCAAGCGCGACTTCATGTCGCGGGCACTGGACCCTGTCACGCTGGAGTTGCTGCACGCGATCAAGCGCCAGTTCGATCCGTCAGGCATTCTGAATCCCGGCAAACTGCTGCCCGTGATTCAGCCGTCATGAGTCTGCTGCCTTGAGCCCGCACCGATGAGTCTGGAGAGCTTGCTTCGCGAAATCCGCGCCTGCCGCCTCTGCGAAGCGCATTTGCCGCTAGGGCCACGACCGGTGTTGCGAGCCAGCGCCAGCGCCAAGCTACTGATTGTTGGTCAAGCGCCGTCAAGCATGGTTCACGCTAGTGGAATTCCTTGGAACGATGCCAGCGGCATCCGTCTGCGCCACTGGCTGGGCATCGAACGCGAGCAGTTCTACGACGAATCGCAAGTTGCGATCGTGCCGATGGGCTTTTGCTATCCGGGTGCCGGCAGCTCAGGTGATCTGCCGCCGCGGCCAGAGTGCGCCGCCACTTGGCATGCGCGCCTGTTGCCGCATCTGCGCGAACGCCGCCTCACCCTGCTGGTGGGCCGCTACGCGCAGGCCTGGTTCCTGCGCGAACGCCAAAGCGGCACATTGACCGACACCGTTCGCGCCTACGCGGATTTCCTCCCAGAGTTCCTGCCCCTGCCACACCCAAGCCCACGCAATCAGTTATGGCTGAAGGCAAATCCATGGTTTGAAGCTGACCTGGTGCCGGTCCTGCAGGGAATGGTTCGCGAGTTGCTGGCGCGTTGAAGTTTCAACCGCGCTCAGCGCGCACGCAACAGACGCCGCAGGATTTTCCCTGATGGCGATTTGGGAATGACATCAACAAACTCGACCAGACGAATCCGCTCATAGGTAGCGACCTGGTCGGCGACGTGCTGCTGCAGACGTTCGGCGGTCACCTGCTCGCCGGGCCTAAGTACCACGAAGGCTTTGGGAATCTCTCCGCACACTTCGTCGGCGACACCGATCACGGCCGCGTCGGCCACCGCCGGATGAGCAAGCAACAGGGCTTCGAGCCGGGCCGGCGCGACCTGAAAGGCGCTGACTTTGATCAACTCCTTCAAACGATCCACCAGATACCAGTAGCCATCAGCATCGACGTGGCCGATATCGCCGGTGTGCAGCCAGCCGTCACCGTCGAGCGTGCTCGCGCTGGCGGCGGCGTTGGCGTGGTAACCCTGCATGACCATCGGCCCGCGGATCCAAAGTTCACCGTCGGCATCCACACCCAGATCCTCGCCCGAGACGGGATCGACCACGCGCGCTTCGGCGTTGGCGATCAGGATGCCGATCGAACCATCGCGCGGCGCATCGAAGCGGCATGCGTGCGACACCGGGCTCATTTCGGTCATGCCATAGCCCTGCACCACCGGAACTCCCAACCGATTGGCTGCAGCCCGGCTCAGCTCGGCACCCAACGGCGCAGCACCCGACAGGATCGAGCGCACCGAGGACAGATCGAAGTCCGCCACCAATGGATGCTTGGCAAGGGCCAGGATGATGGGCGGCACCAGCAATAGGCGTGTGGCTCGATACCGCTGCACCAGACCAAGAAATTGCGCGAGTTCGAAGCGCGGCATGGTGACCAAGGTGGTGCCGCGGCGCAGGCCGTCGTTCATGATCACCTGCATGCCGTAGATGTGGAAAAAAGGCAGCACTGCGATCATCACTTCGTCGTCGCCAAGTCCTAGGTGATGCTCCATCTGCGCAAGGTTGGCTACCAGATTGCGGTGACTCAGCATGACGCCCTTGGGCAGTCCGGTAGTACCGCTGGAGTAAGGCAGCACCGCGATTGCTTGCGGGTCGAGGCGCCGCGGTGGCAATGGCGGAGACCGCAACAGTTCAGCAAAGTCCAGCAATTCGCCGTCTGCAGCCGCTGTGACCTGCCCCGCCGCTCCAATCAACACCGTCCTGCGAACATCTGTACCGCCGCACGCGGCGCGCGCCACTGCCCACACCGCCGGCAGCGTGATCAGCATGCAGGCACCCGCATCCTTCAGCTGATGACGAACTTCGCTTTCGGTCGACGCCGGATTGAGCGTAGTCAGACAGGCCCCGGTCGCGGTGACGGCGTGGAACACGATGGCGTACTCAGGCAGATTAGGCGCCATCAGTGCCACCGTACTGCCGGGGCCAATGCCAAGCGCGGCGAGCCCTCCGGCGAGGCGGGCAATCGCATCGACCAGCTCGTCAAAGGTCAATGAGCGGCCGCTGGCTCCATCGATGAGCGCAACCCGCGCACCGCGTTCGCCACGGTTGCAGAATACATACTCGCCAATGCTGAGCGCCGGAATGTCGACCGCCGACAGTGGGCTGCGGTGGATGATGCTCACCTCATCTCCTCGATCAAGTTTGGAAGAGTCAGCCGGGGTCAACATCCAGCCGCCCAGCTGGGGTCCCCAACTCACCCTTACGATCCTACCGCTCTTGACCCTCCGCGCTGCGTGTCCTGTCGCGGCACTGCGGCAATGCCGTCATCATGCCCGGCGTCCTTCTGGTCATTTGGATAGAGCGTCGCTCGCTTGCGCAGGCTGGAACCACGGGCGATCCCATATCGATGTCCTGATCTAGCAACGTAGACTTGCACCAGTGATACCGCAGCCTCGGGGGCAGGCATGTTCGAGACGACGCGCTGGAGTCTGGTGTTGGCCGCAGGGTCCGACGATGCCAGCGCGCGCCTGGCTCTGGAGGAGCTGTGCCGGATATACCGGCCAGCGGTGCTGGCCTGGCTGCGTGGTCGCGGTCACGTGCGCAGCGAGGCCGAAGATCTGACGCAAGGCTTCTTCGTCCGCTTCATCGAGAAGCGTCTGTACGAAAGCGTCATCCCTGATCGTGGCCGCTTCCGCACCTACCTGCGGACTGCACTGCATCACTTTGTGATCAACGTTGGGGAGTACACGCAGGCCGCCCGTCGCCATGCTGGGCAACCGGCCAGCGCAGTGGATCCTGAAGCGCTTGCAGCGGCTGACAGCGATGCGCCGGACCGCGCCTTTGAGCGCGCATGGGCCTTGGCGTTGGTACAGCGGGCAATGCAGCAGCTGCGCCGTGAGGCAATTGCTGCAGGCAAATCAGAACTCTTCGCGCGCCTGCAGGACTGTCTGGTGGAGACCCCCGACACTCAGGACTACGCGCGCATTGCGACCGAGTTCGCAACCCGCTCCAACACGATTGCAGTGGCTGCCCACCGGCTGCGCAAGCGACTGCACTCGCTGGTCCGCGAAGAGATTGCGTTGACCGTGGCCGACCGCAGCGAAATCGACGCAGAGTACGCCACCATTGCCGCCTCACTGCGCGAGGCCCGTGGTCCGGCGCGGTAATCGTGCGGCGCTGTTGCTGTAAGGCAACACGGGGAGAAGAGGACCGTGGGCATGGTAGAGCCGTTATCGCAGCAGACCAGGGGGCAAACAGTGGACCCGTTCGCCATCACTCGCCGGTCGCTGGTGGCCGCCGCGAGCGAGGCGCAGCAGCCTCTCACCGAATTGTGCCTGCACTATTGGTACCCGGTTTACGCGCAGGCGCGTCGGCGCGGGCTGACGTCCGAACTGGCGCAACGCCTGTCCCAAGCCTTCTTCGAGACCTTGGTCGATGATCGCCTGACGCGACTGCGCGCCGATCCGCCGCCGCGTTTCCGCGTTTGGCTGCAGAGCGAGCTGCAGCAGTTTCTCGATCAGGCAGCGCTTGCGCCGGCTTCGATCGCCATGCCCAGCCTGCTGCCACCGCTACCCATCGACTTGCTGGAGAAGCGCTTTGAAGTCGACCACCATGGCGACGAGGCGATTGAGCAAGGATTTAACCGGCGTTTTGCACTCGAAGTGCTGGGCCGGGCAGTGAATCGCCTGCGGCGCGAAGCGCAGCAGGCCGGGCGGGAGCGGATGTTTACTCGGCTTGCACCCTACCTGGTGCGCGAGCCAGCGCCCGCAGAATACGAGCGACTGGTGGCCGAGCTGCAGTCGCAGCCGCTGGCGCTGGTGGTGGCGCTGAAGCGATTGCGGCAACGCTACCGCGAACTGGTGGATGACGAGCTGGCGCAGACCGTGCGCAGTGCCGACGACCTTGAAGCCGAGCGCGCCGCTCTGCACGCGGCGCTGCAGCCGCGTGGCTGAGCCCGACACTCCCTCACAGACCACGCGAGTGTTCGGCGGCACCGAACAGGACTGGTTCGTGCCGCCTTCACAACTCGCCGAGCTGGCGCTGGGCACGGCAGCTTCGCGGCGGGTGCAGCCACACCACAGTCTGGGCCGGCATCTTGCCTACCTGCCGTTGGAGTCGCTGGATCTCGACCTCAACGATCCGATGCAGCGCGAGCTGGGTGACTACAGCCTGATCGAGCGCATCGGTCAGGGCGGCATGGGTGTGGTCTACCGTGCGCACCAACGCTCGCTCGATCGCGACGTGGCGATCAAGTTGCTGGCCGCCGGGCCTTGGGCCAGTCCGGAGTTCATCGAACGCTTTCGGCGCGAGGCGCAAGCCGCTGCACGCATGCAGCATCCGAACATCGTGGCGATCCACGAGGTGGGTGCCAGTGACGGGCTGAATTACTTCTGCATGCAGCTGGTGCGCGGCGAAAGCCTGGCGGCCCTGCGCGCACGTGACCGCCGGCTTGAGCCACGCCGCGCCGCGCGGCTCGTGCGCACCATCGCCGAAGCGGTGGACTACGCACACCGGCTGGGCGTGCTGCACCTCGACCTCAAGCCCGGCAACGTTTTGATCGATGAGCGCGGTGAGCCGTTAGTGGCCGACTTCGGCCTCGCCCGCCGGCTCGACGAGACCCTGCCCGGCGACAGCGATGAGGTGTCTGGCACACCGAGCTACATGGCGCCGGAGCAGGCCATGGCCGACGGTCGCCTGTTGCAGCCAGCCACCGACGTCTATGGCCTCGGCGCGATTTTGTACGAGCTGCTCACCGGTCACCCGCCGTTTCTGGGCAGCAGCCCGCAAGCGACTCTCAAACAGGTCGTACTGGAAGAGCTGCAACCGGCGCGCAAGCGGATTGCCGGATTGCCGACCGATCTCGACGCCATCTGTGGCCGCTGCCTGGCGAAGGACGCGGCGCAGCGTTATCCAAGCGCGCGGGCGCTGGCTGACGATCTCAGCGCCTTCCTCGACGATCGCGCAACTACCGTTCGCCCGCTTGGCGCGTTGGAGCGGGTCGAGCGCTGGGCCAGACGTCAACCCTTGCAGGCGGCATTGGCCTTGCTGCTGGCGATATCCTTCCTCGCCGGCTTCGCCGCCACTTCGCTGCAATGGCGGCGCGCGGAGAGCAACGCCGCTACCGCACGCACCCTGCTATGGGACAGTCGCCGGCTGGAAGCCAATCGCCTCGCAGTGGAAGGCCGGGGATTCGAAAGTGGCGCCCTGCTGCTGGCCAACATCGAAGACAGCGAAGTCGCCGGTCGCAACGAAGAGACCGAAGCCGACCGCCGCCGGCTGGGGACGCTGCTGGCTCAGGGCGTGCAGCTGATCGATCGCATCATGGTCGACGATGCCAGCCCCACTGCGGCCGAGCTGAGCGACGATGGCAGCGTGTTGGCGGTAGGCTTCAACGACCTCAGCGTGCGCTGGTACGACGCCGCTTCGCTGGTCGAGCGGGGACGGGTCAGCCTGATGGGCGTGCCGACCTCCGAAGACATGGGCGACTTCCATCGGGTCCCATCGATGCTGCGCTTCGTGCCGGGCAACCGGCTCAAGGTCAGCCTGGAGTGGTATGACCACTGGATCCGCCCGGGCGAGCGCGACACCAGCCTGATCGACCTCGCCGCCGGCACTCGCCTGGCGTTGCCCGAAGGATTCGACGACGCCAGCATCAGCGCCGACGGCGGCTTCGCCGTCCTGCATCGCAGCGGTGAGGCGCAGCTGTGGCAGACCGCCCCTTGGCGCGCGCTGGGCGAGCGTTTCGCGGTCCCGCAGCCGCCGATGCCGACCCTGCTGACGCGCGGCGGCCGTTACGTGCTCAGCCTCAATCCCAGCATGGCCAGCTTCCAGCTGCGCGACCCACGCTCGCCGCAGCGCGAACTTGCGCTTGACCTGCCGCGCGACGCCGGCCTTTCCGCGTGGGCGGAAAGCGCCGATGGTCGTTGGCTGGCTCTTGGCGATCACGCCGGTCGCGTGCATCTGATCGACCTTGACAATCTGCAGCCGCGCCGGCTTTCGCATGTGCTGCGCGACGAGATCACGTCGCTGGCTTTCAGCGAAGACGACCAATGGCTGGCGGCTGGCAATATCAATGGCGCGGCGATCGTGTTCGACGTGGCCAGCGGCCTATCGCTGCTGCCCGACAGCCTGCTGCATGACTTTCCGATCAGCCGGGCGCGGCTGCTGCGCGGTCAGCAGCTGCTGGTCGCCACCGGCAACGATCAAGTAGCGCTGTGGCGGCTGCCGATGCCCGGCACGCTGGGGCACCGGCCGCATCGCCTGCACACCGGGCCCACGCCGCTGCCGGGCGCCGCGCCCTATGCGGTGACGATGACTGCCGACAGCGGTCTGCTGGCCACCGCCGCGGCTACCGGGGAAATTCGCCTGTGGCGGCTGCCGGTCAGTCCGCTACTGCCAGCGCGGGGTGCTGCTTTGGTTCCCGAGCAGCCGATCATCGATGGCCAACGCATGGCCGAAGTCGCCTACGACCAGCTACGTCTGGTTGATCTCGACGGCCGCGCCGCCAGCGACTGGATCGCCCTGCCGCAACCGCCGAGTTTCGCCGAAGTGCTCTCCCTCGCGCGCGAGCTGCTGGTGATCAGCGGCCACGAGCTGCGCCTGTATGACGCCAACAGCCTGCGTCTGAAACACGCGCTGGACTTGCCGGGCAGCCCGCAGCGTCTACTGGCGACCGCCGACGAGTCGTTGATCGTGCTGAGCGTCAGCGACAGTGAACCGGGGCGTGGCTTAGTCGAGACGTTACTGCTGATCGATCGCGGCCGTGGCGCCTTACTCGATGCCAGCGTCAAGCTCGACGGACCGTTGGCACTGCGCGCCTCGTCGGATGGCCGACGTCTGCTCGCCATCGGCCCACGCGACGGCAGCACCCGAATGTTTGCCTTGCCGTCGCTGCAGCTGATCGGCAGCCACGAACACGACCCGGATGCCCCGGTGGCCAACGGCGCCTTCGCCACCGACCAGCGCACCGCGATTCTGATCGAACGTGCGCCTGATCCGGTGGCGGCGGACGATGCATTGCTGCTGTGGGATCCCGGCTCGCACGAGCAACCCGTGCGCCGCCTGCTGCCTGGTCTGCTGCCGCTGGCCGTCACCGCAGTCGACGGCCAGGTCTACGTCGGTGGTGCGCAACGCGATCTGCTGCTGGCCGCCGGGCAAGGCGAACGATCAGTAACGCGCTTGTCGCGCGCCGAGGCCACTTCGCCAGTGGCGGCAAGCGTCGATGGCCAGTGGCTGGCGCGTGCCTTTCGCTATCGCGACATCGAGCTGATCGACCCAACCAGCGGCAGCACGCTCGGCCCCCCGCTTTACTGGAATCCCGGTGGCATCCAACTGCTCACCCAACTGGCCTTCAGCCCCGACGGCAGCGCCTTGTTGGCGCGCACTTCACAGGGACGCCGCCTGCGCTGGCCGCTAGCCGTGGAACGGCGTGAGGTGGTCGACTTGCGCCGGCACCTTGCGCCATTGCTCGCGCCTGCCAGCGAAGAGCGTATCGACGTGGTGAACAACGCTGACGCGCGCGCCCTGCTGCGCAGCACCGACCCAGGCCCGTGGCCACGTCTGAGCCCCGCGCCGGCGTCCACCGCGGTGCGCTACGTCGATGGCGAGCCAGTGCCGCCGCGGTCGGCCGCCGCCACACCCTGGATGCTCGACCTCACCGCGGCTTACAGTCTCGCGCCAACCGGTAACTGGGGGCCGCGCGACCACGTCATCGCCAGCCTCTATCCGCTGCCCTGGGGCGTGCAGCGGCTCGGCGGCATCGACTATGACATTCGCGGCGCGGTGGGTCTCAATGCGCCTAGCGGCCCCGAGAGTGAGGGACCGCGCCGCAGCCGTGTCACCGGCATCGCGGTCCCGACGCAGTCGACGACACGATGCTGGTGCGACCGTTTCTCAGCGTGAGCATACCGACTCGCAACTACCCGTTTTTTGGCAACTCAGCGATCGGGACTCGGCTGCACAAGGCACAACTGGGCGTCGAGCTGGTAAGACCGATCGGGCTGTCCGATTTTTACTGGCGCGCCCAGTACGGTTACGAAATGATCGAGCGCTCGTTCGAGCACATCAACACCAACGGACACAACGTCGAGCTGGAGCTGGGTTGGTTTGCCAGTGAGCGGTTGCGCCTGCGCGCCTTGGTCAGCGACCGCAACGGAAAAGGCCTGCGCGGCAACGCCAATTTCGCCGGTCGCACCAATTTGCGCTGGTACCACCACGACCAGAACGTGCGCCACAATGCCACCATCGCTGGGCTCGCGGGCGAGTACCGCCTCGCTGACCGCTGGTCGTTGTCGTTGGTTGCGCTACGCCTGATAGAAGGCGAGGCCGTCCATCGCATCCGCTTTGCCAGCACGCTGGAGTTGGCCTGGCATTTCGGGCCGGGTCACGACGGCTGAGGCGGCACCGGCAGGTGGTCGCAGGTTCCCAACAAGGGCCTCCGACTGCAGGTTCAAGACTGCGCCGTCGTTGCGCGTGTCGCGCTTGGCCAAGTTTCCGAGCGCGGCCGGCTTCGCGCTATTCGAAACCGTCCTGGAAGACCGAGGCCTGCGAAATCATCACGGTCTGCGCTTGGCTATCGCTCGATGCGTTGAAGCGGACGTCACCTGGGTAGCTGGCGGTCAGCGTGCGGCTACCCGCAGTAAGCAGGGTGATCGCACAGGTGCCGGCAGCGGCACTGGCACTGCAGGTCTCGGCACCGCCACTGGCGCTCACAGTCACCGTGCCGGCAGGCGCGCCGGCGCCCGGCGGTAGAGCCGCGACCGCAAAATTCACAGCGACCGCCTGGCCGACTGTGGAAGGCGAAGGAACTGCATCAATGATGGCGGTAACGCTGTCAGCTTTCAGCACAGCGTGACTGGCAGTGCCTTGGCTGGCCGCAAAACTGCCCTGCGCGGCATAACTCGCAGTCAGGGTGCGCGGTCCAACAACGCTTGAGGCCAGATTGCAGCTGCCGCTGCCGTTGCTGAGAGTGACATTACATTGCGCACTGCCCTCGCTGACGCTGACCATGCCGGCCGGTGTGCCGCCAGCGCTGCTGACTTGCACGCCGACACTGTAAAGCTGGCCCACCACGGATGGGTCCGGGGTATCGCCGGTGATCGAGGTGGTGGTCGGGTGGGGATTGACCTGATGCGGCGCCGTGCCGCTGCTCGCCGCAAAGTTGCTGTTGCCGGCATAGCTGGCGGTCAGCGTCCGTGGGCCGAGCCCGGTCAAGGCCAGCTGGCAGCTCCCAGCGGCGACCGTCGCGGTGCAGGTCTCGGCGCCACCACTGGCAGTGACCGTGACGTTGCCAAGGGGCGTGCCGCTGCCAGGCGCATTGGTGGTCACCGCGTAGGTCACGGTCACCTGCTGAGCAGGCAAGGAGGGATCAGGCGAGTCCGAGCTGATGGCCGTCGTGGTCGAAGTCGCGTTTACCTGGTGCGCGGTGGTGCCCATGCTGGCCTGGAAGCTGGCATTACCGCCATAGGCCGCGGTAAGGGTTTTGGCGCCCGCGCTGGTCGAGGTCAGATTGCAGCTGCCGACGCCGGCGACCAGCGTGCCGGTCGTGCACTGCACGCTGCCGTCGCTGATGGATACCGTACCGGTCGGGACTCCGCTGCCGCTGCTCACCAGCACCGCGACCGGATAGGCCTGGCCGACCACGCTCGGGTCAGGCGTATCGGCGGTGATCGCGGTGGTGGTCGGCGCCGCGCCTGCCGCATTGGTGGCATGCAGCGCGGTCCCCGCACTGGCGTCCCAGCCAGCAAAGCCGAGGAACTGCGCGCGCAGCGTGTGCATCCCAGCGACCGTAGTGGT
>JANNWF010000426.1:0-12997 GCA_031408455.1 Pseudoxanthomonas sp.
CCGCTCCTGCTTTCCCCATCATCGAAACAAACTCATCAAACAACCCAGCCACATCCCCCGGCCCCGGACTCGCTTCCGGGTGACCTTGGAAACTGAAGGCAGGCGCGTCAGTGAGCGCAATGCCTTGCAACGAGCCATCAAACAATGAGCGATGGGTGGCGCGTACGTTACTGGGCAGGCTGGACTCGTCGACAGCGAAGCCGTGGTTTTGCGATGAAATCATGACTCGGCCGCTATCCAAGTCTTGCACCGGATGATTGGCACCGTGGTGGCCGAACTTCATTTTGATGGTGCGCGCACCGGCGGCCAGGCCCAGCAATTGGTGGCCAAGACAGATCCCGAACAACGGGATGCGGGCGGCGATGAATTGGCGAATGGCGGCAATGGCGTAATCGCAGGGCTCGGGGTCGCCGGGGCCATTCGACAGAAACACGCCGTCGGGCTTGAGTGCCAACACTTCGTCGGCTGAGGTCTGTGCCGGCACCACGGTCAGGCGGCTGCCGCGATCCACCAGCATGCGCAAGATGTTGCGTTTAACGCCAAAGTCGTAGGCCACCACGTGCATATCGCCGTTGCACGTGGCGATCGCTCCCGAGTCCAGGTCAAGGCTGCCAATGCGCCAGTCGTAGGCCTCGCGGGTACAGACTTCTTTGGCGAGATCCATACCCTTGATGCCAGCGAATGCGCGTGCTGCTGCCAACGCCACCGCCGGATCGGCATCGGGGCCCGCCATCAGGGCACCGTTTTGCGCACCCGTTGAACGCAATAGCCGAGTCAGGCGGCGGGTATCGATATCGGCAATTGCCACCACGCCACGCGCCCGCAGCCAAGTTGGGAGCTCGTATTCGCTGCGCCAATTGCTCGCGGGCTGCGGCGGCTCCCGCATGATCAGGCCCGCCGCAAACACCTGCGAAGCTTCATCATCGATGTCGTTGCAACCGGTGTTGCCGATGTGCGGATAGGTCAGCGCAACCAACTGGCGGGCATAGGAAGGATCGCTGAGGATCTCCTGATAGCCAGTCATCGCGGTATTGAATACCACCTCGCCGACAGAGAGGCCGGGCGCACCAACGGACTGCCCGGCAAACACGCTGCCGTCGGCAAGGGTCAAAAACGCAGGTTGGATCACGATGCTCGCCATCTTGAGTGGGCGACCCCATCGCTGCGCTGTGAATCGCGGGCGCGCTCGTCATCGGGCTGCAATCAAGCAGTCCGGCGAAGAAGGGGGTCAGGCGAGCGGCGATGATACGGACCGGTCGCAGCCCTGTCACCTTGGCGTTGCGTCCAGATGCCCTGTCGCCACCTGTGGTTGGCAATCAAATAGCTGGCAGACGGGCCCGCAACGCGTCATCCAACCCATACATGCCGCTGGGTTGTATCGCCAGCCAACACGCTGCGAACAAGGCGCCGCGCGCGAACACATCGCGATCATAAGCACGATGGATCAGCTCCAAGCGTTCGCCGTGACCACTGAATTGGACGCTGTGCTCACCCACCGCGTCACCGGCGCGAAGGCTGTGGTAACTCGGCTCGCTTCCGCGTCCTTGCGCAACTGCAGCCCCTAGGACCAAGGCCGTGCCGGATGGCGCATCGACCTTGCGGGTGTGATGCAACTCGATGAGATCGACGTCCCAATCGGGCAGCGCGGCGGCGGCGCGCTCGACCAAGCCGCGTAGCACGGCCACGCCCAAACTGAAATTGGCCGCCCACAGCAGCGGGATATCGTCGGACGCCGCGTTCAATGCAGCGTGATCGGCGGCGCTTAGACCGGTAGTGCCCGAGACCAAAGCGACACCGCGGCTGCGGCACAGGCTCAGTACCTCAGCCAAGCCAGCGGGCAGACTGAAGTCAATCGCAACATCGAACTGCGGCGTCTCGGCCAGCGCGCTGGTTGCGCTCCACAGACCATCGGGCAAGCCAGCAATAACGATTCGACTGCTTACCGCAACGACCTGCAGCGAAGCGTCGCCCATCGCCAGGCGGATGAGCGCGCGGCCCATGCGACCGCTGGCACCGTGAATGAGTACGCGGACAGGTTTCATGCCGTCACGCTAGCGAAGCCAAGGCAGCGGAGCAAGCTCCGCTCTACCAACGCCAACGACATGCGGCATGCCGCCAATGCTCTGGTAGAGCCGAGCTTGCTCGAGCTTGCTCGAGCTTGCTCGGCTGCTTGCTCGGCTACCTTGCTCGGCTAGACCGCAGATCATCCACCGGCATCGCTTTCAAATCGATTGCGTCCCGTTTGCTTGGCCCGGTAAAGCGCTGCATCGGCGCGAGCAACGATGCCTTCCGGTTCGGAATGCAGCGCGGGTACAGCACTTGCAACACCAATCGAAACGGTCACGCCGATCTCTGCTGCCGCCACTTTGCTGCGCATGCGCTCGGCCAACTCCTGCGCCACCGCAAGCGAGGCACCCGGTAAGATCGCCATGAACTCTTCGCCACCAAAACGTCCAGGCAAGTCTTCTGATCGGCGCAGGCACCGCAATAGCCTGTTCGATCGATAGCCTCCGCAGCACTTCGTCACCGGCCAAAGGACCGTGCCGGTCGTTGTAGTCCTTGAAGCGATCCGCGTCGATCGCGAGGATGCCCAAGGGTCGACCGCGTTCCACGCACTGCTTGTGTACATCCGCCAAATGCAGGTCCAGCCGACCGCGGTTGCCGATCGCCGTCAAACCATCGACGTGCGCCATTTCATCCAACTTGCGATTGGCATCGGCCAGGGCCTTGGTGCGTTCAGCGACGGTCGTTTCGAGTTGTCGAGTTTGCTGCAGCAGGCGGCGAGTTCTTCGCGCAACGGCAGCGCCATCAACCTTAGGCAGACCGCGATACGCAGCCAGGCAGTGAGTGCGTGAACACTCGATTGCATGTTGCCGAAGCATCGAAAGACTTCACTCATGACCGGTCAGGTCACCGCTGTGGGCTTTGCCTGTTGGCATTAACCCACAACGCCGAGTCACTTCCAAACCCCGGCGAATGGAGCACTGATCGAGCTTCGCGTGAAGGTTTGGCGGCTCAGTACGCGGTCAGCGCCAGCAGCAGCGGAGTGGCGCCTGGCGCGCGCAGCTCAATGGCTGACACGCGTTGCGCGGTGACAGGTGCCTCGACTCGCAGCAAATACATCAACAGTTGCTGACTACCACCGCCACGCAGGCGTGATTCGGCACTGCGCAGCACCAAGGCAACATCCGCACGCGGCTGGTGGTTGCGCTCAGTCGAGTGAATTTCGCCGTCGTAGGTGGTCGGGACATCAAGCGCTTGTTCGGCCATGGTTTCGCCTTCGGCATTCAGCCACGCCAGCCGTAAGCCATCTGGTTTTGGCACTTGCTGATTGGCGATCAACAGGCTCAAGCCCGCTAATCGACCAACTGGCAACGCAATCGGTCCGCTCTCGGAAGGAAAGCTCGCCGCGCCCAGTGCCATGCCCTTGGGCGCTAATTGAATCGCCGGACCAAGCTCAAAATCGATACCGCGCAGACGCAGCAGGCCACGCGGCCAACTTGCACTATCGGTGATGCCCAAGCCTCGGCGGCTGCCTTGAAACCATTGCCGTTCCGGCACATTGGCATGACTTCGCAGGTCAATTTGCGCGGGTGTCGCGAGCGCGTGGCGAATAATGGGTGCCGTAGCGTTGGACTTGGAAGGGACGGGCAAGCCGGGATCACGGGCTTGGCGCTCGACCGCGGTGGCGGTCTTTGTCGATGGATCGCGACTTGGGAACAAATCTTCCGCTTCGTGTTGCAACCTGTTTAGAGGGCGCGAGTCGGGAGCAAATTGAAGGTCGAACAGGTAACCAAAATGGCTGCGAGCGCGAATTTGCTCGCCATCGGCCGTGAACGCCAAACTGGCCAAGCTGTCCGTGCTCAGCAGCCCCAATTCACGGCGCGCCTCCAACGGCTGCTGCTTGCGCAAATCAAACAAGCGAAACGAATCCGCTTCGCCCAAGGCTGCCCAGCGGCGGTCTGGACTCAGCGCGGCTGCTTCGCCCCACTCGACACCAAGGTCCGCCAGTTCGTGGCGCAGGCCATCGCGATAGATGGCCGGACGTGGCCCATGCGCGAGCCAGCCGTCTTGGAGATCGAAGATGCGAATATGTGCCGAGGGTGTCGCCACCACCGCCAACCTGGCGACTGCACCGGTAGCGTCCCAGCGCCAATGCTCGATGCTGGCAGGCAAAATCAGGCTGCGGTCGCTGCTGGCGATCAGCAACTCGGCTGCGTTGCTGCCGGCAAAAGCCACATCGCTGACGTGCAAGCGTTCGCCGGCAATCGTCACTGAGGCCAGCAGCTGGCCATCGTCGACACGTCGCAGCTCCACAACTCGCCCACGCCAATGTGCGATGTAGCGGCCGCTGGCGGACATTCGCAGCCCCATCAGCAGGCCATTGGTTTGCGTTGCCGCAGCCAACCAAGTTTGGCTGGCCAGATCAAGAGTCCGCCAATGAATTTCAAGCGGACTGCGCTCGCCGATCCAGCCGACGTGGGCCACCGCGCGCCCGCTGGGTACCAGCAGATATTGCGCGCTGGCGGGCAGCTCCAGTTCTGCCACTTCGCTTGCGGCCGTTGGCGCGACCGTGTCGGTGATGAGCAATTTCCGACCCGCTGCCATCACCCAGTAGCGGCCATCGCTGCTACTGCTGACCAGGTACGGCGGATTGGGTAAATCGACTTCCGAAGCTGCCTCAGCACCATTGGCGGCAAGCAGCAGTCGGCCCGCCTGGGTCCTGCCTTGACGTTGCGCGACCACCTCTCCCGCATTGCCCACCAACGCATCCTCGCCTTGCACCGCGACGCCCGAGGTCGGCATGCGAAACAGCTTCACCTCGCCCTCGCTGCCCTGGGTGGCGAGCAATCCGCGCTCCGCGTGCAACGCCGTCGCGTGGTAACCGGCAATCGTGCCGCGATGGCGCAGCACGCTGGTTGCGGGTGACTGCAACAAGCGGCCGGCGTCCTCCAATAATCGCCACAACACCGCTCGCCCGTCGTTGGCCAGCAGCCAATGCGAGGATTCATCATAGATGGATGCACCGATGCGCTCGCCACCGCTGCGCAAGGGTCTGCTCAACCAACGGCGTTGTTGCAGATCGAACAAGCGAACACTGCCGCCATTGCTGCTCACCGCCAACACCGATCCGCTGAAGCTCAAGTCTCCCAAAGCCAGCTCGCCGGCATCCCCCACGCTATGCCGCTGCGCCAGTTCGAAGTCATACATCTGCAGCTCGCCGCCGGCGCTACCCAACGCGAGCCAGCGGCCGCCGGGATCGACGTTCCAACTGCTCAACTCGGTGCCGTCGGCGAAGGCGAATGTGGCGAGTGGCGCGTCGTCGTTTTGATGAGGGCCGTTGAGATCAAGCAAGCTGACTTTGGAAAAGCCCTGATCGACACAGGCCAGCTGATCGCGGCCAGGTATCAACAGGCAGTTGCCGACCGTGCTGTGTTGGAAGTAATTGCCCATGGCCTGCCAAGGCTCGACCGACCAAACCTGCATGCCGTGACGGGAGTCGCGAAGCAGCGCGCGCTTGCCGTCAAAGCTGTAGGTGATGGCGGTCAAGTCCTTGAACGCCGCCGGCGGCGCGGTGAGCTTCCCATCGCGCAAGTCCACGCGGTGCATGAAGCTGGTGTCGGGTCGCGCAATGCCTGAACTGCCACTCGGAAACAGGATTGCGTGGCGACCATCAGGCGCAGGAACGATACGACCGACAAAGCTAGGACCCCATGCGGTCGGTGGAATCGGCGGCCGGACTCGCCAGCGCTCGGTGCCCGTGCGCATGTCCATGGCCACCACATCGCCACCACGCAATCCCGCCAACAGCAGCTTGCCCTCTTCGGCAAACGCCAACGACCGCCCCTCATCCGCAAACGACCACCCTGCGATCTGCCGTGGCGATGCGTCCAATAACAGTCGAATGCGGCGACGGTCCACCTCTGCTCCGTCGCTGTCACCAGCCGCCTCAGCCTCGGCCACATTCGCAACCAAGCTTGGCAATCCCGCCAAGGCGTCGCCGCGCTCACCACTGGCGAGCGCGCCCGCTCGGCGTGCATCCCACAAGGTGACTTGGGCGAGCTCGCGACTCGCTTCGGATTGCCGCCAAAGCAAAGTGGTGCCGGCCAAGCCGCTGAGTAGCGCCAACAGCAAGCCCGCCGACAGCAGGGCCGCGCTTGGCTCGCGCCGGGCCCAATTACGCAGCCGCTCGGCCGGCGCTTGATGGCGAACGCTGACCGGCCGACCATCAAGAAATCGCTGCAGATCATCGGCCAAATCACGCGCGCTGGCATAGCGACGGGCCGGGTCGGCCTGCAAACACTTGTTGCAGATGGCGTCGAGATCAGCGGCAACCGCAACGCCGCGTTCGCGGGCTGGTTGCACCTGCCAACGCAACTCGGTGCTCTCGGCATTTTCATCCAGCGGCGGCCGGCCGGTCAGCATGGCGTAGAGAATCCCGCCGAGGCCCCAGACATCGGTGGCCGCCGAAAGCAGACTCGGATCACCGCGCGATTGCTCTGGCGCCATGTACGCCGGCGTGCCAGCAATTACCGTATCACCCGCGCCTTCCGCCGTTTCACCCACTCGCCGCGCCAGACCAAAATCGCTTACCTGCGGCTCGCCACGCTCATCGATCAGAACGTTGCCCGGCTTCAAATCCAAATGCAGGATGCCGACTTGATGCGCGTACTGCACTGCCTCGGCAATCGTTCGCATCCACGTTGCAACGGCCCTCGGCGACGAATTGGGGTGCTGTTTCAACCACTGCCGCAGAGTCGGTCCGCGGACCAAACTCATCGAAAAGTAATACAGATTCTCGTAACCACCGATCTCATACACCGGCACGATGTTGGGGTGTTGCAACTGACTCGCGTGACGCGCTTCGGTGCGAAAACGCGAGATCAAGGCTTCGGCGGAAAACGGATCAAAGGACAGCAGCTTGAGCGCGACCTCGCGATCCAGACTGACTTGGCGCGCGCGATACACCACACCCATGCCGCCGGTGCCGATCTTCTCCAACAGTTGATAGTCGCCGAAACGACTGTCGGAAGGGTCGTCGAGATTGAGCTCGGCCGCACGCCGCAAACGCGCCCATTGACTGATTTGCTGGGTCGGTTCGTCGAACTGACCCTCATCAAGCAACGGTGGGTCGACAGCGGTCACTCGGCGGCGCTGTCGCCATTCGCCGGCCCGGCAAACACGTAGACGCTGCCATTGTCACTGCCGCCCACCACCAACGAGCCATCTGCCGACAGCTTGATCGGCCAACTCATGTCAGAGGTTGGAAACGTCCATAGCGGGGCTCCATCCATGCTCCGCCACAGATAGAAGCAGCCCGGCGTGTTGTCTGGATGACCGTCGGCGAGCGCCACCCACCTGCCGCCGGCGTCCATGCTTACTGAGTTGGGCGAGTGCGCGGTCGTCGCCTGCCAGTACATGGCGGCATTGTTGTATTTGTCGGCGTACAGGGCGACTACACCACCCGTGGCCGTATTGCCGGCGCTTGAAATCAAACCACCATTCGCACTGCAGGCGACGCCGTAAATCGTGGTGGCCCCGCCAGGAATCGCGGCCTGCCAGATCGAGGCCGGGTTTTGCAGAAATTGTGAGACTTCGATGGCATACAAGATGCCGCTATTGGCGCCGACGTAGGCATGCTGACCGTCGGCCGAGAGCGCGGCAAAGTGCAGGTAGGCCGAGTTGGGGAGTTGCCAGCGCACTGGCGTGCCCGGCACGCCATCGCTGATCGGAAACAGAATGATCTCGCCGTGGTAGCTGCCGATCAGTCCCGTCACACCCGCTGAGTCCAACGCCGTGACCAAGGCGGTATCACCGCTGGCGGTCAAACTGATGGTGCTCGGCGTCGGGTTGAAGTTGCCGTCCGTGGCTTTGGCAAACAAATAACCCTGATCCGCGCCCGCCAATAGCAGGCTGCCATTTGCGTTCAAGGCGACGATATTGCCGCGCGATGGCAGCGTATAGAACAGCAGCGAATCGCCGGTCGCGACCGCATAGGCCGCGATGAAGCCTTGATAGCTCGGCGTGCCGCTGTACCAACCACCGCTGGCCACCGTCGAGCCA
Organism: Pseudoxanthomonas sp.; assembly: GCA_031408455.1. Taxonomy (GTDB): domain Bacteria; phylum Pseudomonadota; class Gammaproteobacteria; order Xanthomonadales; family Xanthomonadaceae; genus JANNWF01. The sequence goes on from JANNWF010000426.1 coordinate 8,065, forward strand.
TCGGCCGACGCGTCAACCCAATACACGCCCTGCCAGCCGGCAAACTCGGCCTGCATCAGCAGATTGCCGCTACGATCCCAGACATAGGTGCCAAAGGTGCCGTATTCGCTAGTGGGTGAATCGGTGCTGCTGGCGCGGCTGCCCGCCACCCGCGCAGCCATTTTTTGCTCTGGCTCAAGCGTCTCGACAGAGCTCGATGAACCGTAAGTATGAAAGAAGGTCCCGGCAACAACGACGCCACCATTGGCCGACACCGCCACCGAGTTGATGTAGTAGCCAGAGTGCGGAACGGTTTGCCACAAAGGAACTGCTGTCGGAGTGGTCATCATCTTGGCTAGTCTTGCGCCTGCCGATCAGGCACGTCGATCCTGCCATATTCACCCATCGTCGCGCTTCGATAAGCACCTTGCTGAAGAGTGTATCGGCAGGCTCTTTTTTGAAGACAGCGGCTTGCGCGGCTCGCCAAAACTCTGCCCACGCACAATTCGGCACCACCCTGAGGGAAATCACTCAGCGCCAGCTTGACAGCGCAGTTGGGCCAGCGCGTTACTGCTTGCCATGAGCACTGCGCCCGCCCGACACCAACCCATCAGCCCCTTGGCACACTTTTTCGGCAGCTTGCTGATATTTTCCGTTGGCTGTCCAGCATTGGCGGCTGAGTCCAATGTGTTGATGCCACCCTCAGCAGTTGGGCCACTGGATTTCGGGCATGCAGTGGCTGTGGCAGCCGAATGGGTCGTGGTCGGCGCGCCGTTTGAGGCACAAGCGAGCGGCGCGGTGTATCTGTTCAAGTGCATGCAGACTCGCTGTCTTCCACCCATTCGAATCCAGTCGCCTGATCCGAACGAGAAATCCAGCTTTGGCGCGGCACTGGCCATGTCCGCAGATCGACTGGTCGTTGGCAGTCCAGAGCGTAGCCACGGGGTGGTGGACGTTTTCAGTCGGCAAGGCGATGCATGGGTGCACGACGACCAATTGGTGGCTTTTGACGGCAGCGGCGACGCTCGCTTTGGCGCTGCGCTTGCGCTGCAAGGCGACCAACTGCTGGTCGGCGCGCCACGCACTGACGGCGCGCGCGGCGCAACCTATGCCTTTTCCTATAGCGGTGGAAACTGGTCGCAGGCGCAGCGATTGGTAGCGCCTGTGCGAGCGGCAGGTGATCAGTTCGGCAAGGCGGTGGCGCTTGCCGGCACGCGGGCGTGGATCAGCGCCCCGCTACACGATCCCGATGCGGGTGGGCCAGCATTTGCTCGCGGCATGGTGATCGCCTTCGAGCGTTTGGGCGGCAGCTGGGTGAGTACCGCCAGCATCGTTCCCGCGCAACCTGCTGATGCGGAATTGTTCGGCTGGAGTCTGGCCTTGCAAGACGGCTACGGCGTGATCGGCGCGCCAGGCGCCAATGGTCGTCGCGGTCGCGCGATTGTGATGACGGCCGGCGGCGGTGGCTGGACGGAATCGGCGATCTTGTTTGGGATCGCCCAACAAACAGGTGACCGCTTTGGCTGGTCACTGCTGGCGAGCGGCAATAGAGTGACGGTGGGAGCGCCGTTTGCCGGCGCGACGCTGGTTGCACGCTGCGGCAGCGCGATTCAGTTTCAGCAGGACGTGAGCATGAATTGGACGGGCAGCGCCTTGCGAGTGAGCAGCGCTGAGCATTCGGCATCGTTTGGCTGGGCGCTGGCCGGCGACGCCGACAGTGTCGTCGCAGGCGCGCCGGCGCAAAGCCAAGCCGGCGGCGCGGTGCGATTCGAACAGCGAGTAACGGTCTTTTCAGATGGCTATGAAGGCGGCGAAACCGGCTGCACGACGCCCTGAGTGGCGGACGTCAGCCCAGCGCCGTTGTCCGCACCAGAGCGCTGGGCATATCAGCCAAGCTTAGGCGCTGCCTAGCTGCTACCAAAACCAGACACTAGTCAAACAAGCCATGGCGAACGGCGTAGCGCACCAACTCGGCGGTATTGCGCACGCCAGTTTTGTCGAGCACTCGCGCGCGATGGTTTTCGGCAGTCTTGACGCTGGTGCCCAACTTGCGCGCGATCTCCTTGGTGGTCAGGCCCTCGATCACCAAATGAAACACTTCTCGCTCGCGCGGCGTCAGGTCGCGGTAGGGATCCTCCAAGGCCACGCGCGGCTGTTGCATTTGTCTCGCCAGCACGCGCGCGGCGTGGCTGCCAAAGTGACCGCGACCGGCCGCGAGTGATTTCACCGCCAGTAAAACTTCACTCGCTGGGCTGTCTTTCAGCAGAAATCCTGAGGCGCCGGCGCGCACCACGTGGACCACGTATTCCTCCTCTGCGTGCATGGTCAGCACCAATACCCGCATCGCTTCCGGCTCCGCCGCCAAGCGCCGCACGACCTCAATGCCAGACAAACCCGGCATCGAGATGTCGACCACGACCACATCCGGGCGCAGCCGCAGCGCCATCTCCACGGCTTGCACACCATCACTTGCTTGCGCGACCACTTCGACCTCGCCGCTGCGTTCCAGCAGCGCAACGATGCCCTCGCGAAGGATGGTGTGGTCGTCAGCGACCAGCACTCGAATTTTGCTCATCGCGCACCCTGCAATGCGAGCGGCACGTGCACTCGCACTTGGGTGCCTTCACCGGGCACTGAGACCAGATTGAAGCGGCCGCCGAATAGACTGACCCGCTCGCGCATTCCCGCTAGACCGGCGCTTCGACCATCGCTGGCGGCGGCGAGACACGCCGCCACGTCAAATCCGCAACCGTCATCCACTACCAGAATGGAAAGCTGTCCAGCGCGTGCCGCGACGCGTATCGAGACATGCTTCGGCTTGGCGTGCCGAGCAACGTTGGTGAGTGCTTCCTGCACCACACGGAACGCTAACGTCGCCAAATCCGGCCCGAGTAAGGCCTCGTCGACATGCACCTCGACCTCGACTTCGCTATCGGTGGATTCGGCGCACGTGCGCCCTAGCCAGCGTAAGGCCGCCTCTAGTCCGAGATCATCGAGTATCTGCGGCCTGAGCAAACGAACCAGTCCGCGGGTCTCGGCCAAGGCGTTGTCGCAAAGCGAGATGGCCTGATCGAGACTGGCGATGTCCTCGGGCATGGTCGCGCGCGCGCGAACCGCTTCGACCCGATGCCGCAAGGCGGAAAGATTTTGGCCCACGCCGTCGTGCAGGTCACGGGCGATGCGACGGCGTTCCTCTTCCTCGATGCGCCACACTGAGCGCGCCAAATGCCGCAACCGAGCTTCGCCGCCGCGCAAGTCCTCGAACAACCGATCCTGGTCGTTGCGCAGCCGCGTCAGCTGATCTTGAAAAGCCTCTGGGATGTTTGCTGGGGCACGCGGCTCGATGGGTCGGCTCATGGCGACTGGCTTCCAAGGTTTACCTCTGACAATGCCCAGGTGCGAAAGGCGGCTCGTGCCGGCTCATCCAGCAGCGCAGCGATGCGCTCGATACCGCGAGCCGCGCGCTGCGTGGCCTCCACGCGCTCTGCCTCTGGCAATCGACGCGATGCCAGCGCAGCGATCCGCCACTCTTGGCCATAGGCTGGCAATTTACTGATCAGGCTGCGCGCATCGCGGTAAGCCAATCCGTTGCCGCTGCTCAACCGTAAGCGCAACTGCAATACGTCGAGGCGCAGCGGCACGCTGGCGAAGCGATTAAGCCCGGACTCCGCCGCCAGAATCTGTTGCTTGGCCTCAGCCACTCGGCCCAACGCCAACAATGCGCGGGTGTGCTCCAATCGGTTGCCAATCTCCGCCGCTGCCGCACCCGCCTTGGTTGCCAGTTCCAGCCCTTCGAGGGCGGCGCGACTGGCATCCGCTGGCCGCTTGGTTTCGTTGGCCAAGCGCGCCTGCCGCAGGCTCAGCAACGCGCGTTGTTCGACATTGGCAATCGGATTCTCGACCAAGGTAGCGATGCTGCCGGCAGCCGCCTTCCAATCACCGAGATCGAGTTGGATTGCGGCCAGCTGCAAGTGCATTTCCACACTGCCACGCACATCACCTTGTTCGTCGAACATGGCAGCCGCCGAGCCGGCCTTGGCCAGTGCAGCGGGGTAGTCGCCTTCCAGCCGATCAAGCTCAGCAAGTGCGGCCAGCGCGGTACTTTGCTCTTCACGCATCTGCAAGCTTTCTGCGGCCTCCAAGCTTGCACGGACGATGCGGCGGGACTCGGCAAAATTGCCGCGCGCCATGGCTGAAAGCCCCAAGCCCTGCTGGGCACGAATTGCGCCGGCGCGGTCATCGATGGTGCTGTACGCCTGTTCTGCCTGCTGCAAGAACACCTGCGCGTTATCGAACTCACCTACGTGGTAGTAGGCGAAGCCAACGTTGAGCAGGCTTTCCGCGATCCAGCCCGGATCGCCGGTGACTTGGCGAAATCCAAGGGCTTCGCGGTAGGCCGCGAGCGCCGTCGCAAAATCGCCGCGTTCTTCGGCGACCAAGCCCATGTCGTTGACGAGGTCTGCCATCGCGGCCGGATCGCCGATGGGCTCGATGATGGCGCGCGCTTCGGAGAGCGTCGCGTCGGCGTCGGCAAAGCGGCCCTGAATCGAACGCACCGCCGCCAAATTGCGTAGGCTCGCTGCGTGTCCAAGCAGATCGCCCAGCGCCTTACGCAGACTTGCCGCGCGTTCAAACTGGTCGCCAGCAGCATCGATCTGACCTAGCTGCCGATAGCCTATACCCAGCGCGTTGGTTACATCCGCTTGCATGCGCTTGTCGCCCAAGCGATTGGCCGATATCAGCGCGCGCGTTAGCGCGTCATCCACGGCCGATTGCGAGTCGCCCATCATCAGTTGCGACTTGCCGAGCAAATACCAAGCGTCGACATTGCGCGGATCACGCTCGACCAAGCGGAGCTGGATCTTCGCGATGCGGTCGTGCGGGCCCCGGCCGGCGGCACCATCGATGCGCGCATCGTGCAGACGGGTCAGTACCTCCAGCCGGGGACGCTGCT
>JANNWF010000427.1:0-4985 GCA_031408455.1 Pseudoxanthomonas sp.
GCGCCAGTCGCGAATTTTTCTCAGCACCCGCCATGCACATGGGCGAGGGCGGCACCATTCCTTTCATGGGCATGCTGGGCGAGAAGTTTCCGGGCGCGCAATTCATGATTACTGGCGTGCTGGGACCGCATTCCAATGCGCACGGGCCGAACGAGTTCCTACACATTCCGACTGGCAAGCGAGTCACTGCGGCGGTCGCACGCGTGGTGGCCGATCATTTTGTGGCTAGTCAAGCAGGCCTGACCCGCGGCGTTGGCGTTGCCGCAGGCGATTCGCGATTCGGCCACGATCATGGTTGTTGCTAAGGCCCGTGTTAAGTCCTAAAGATCCAACCAAAACGAATCGTCATTCCCGCGCAGGCGGGAATCCAGCGAACTGGCAGCTCGGTGGTCCTTCGGGAGGAACTGGATCCCCGCTTTCGCGGGGATGACGATCACTTGCGGGGATTACGATAGGAAGTGATTTTGACTTTTGACCTTGCTTTTTCACTGCACTGGAAACTTCAATGAGCTTGCTTTGGACCATCTTGATCGGCTTTGTCATCGGCCTCGTTGCTCGCATGCTGAAGCCGGGAAGGCAGCTCAGCGGCTTCATCCTGACGACCGTGCTTGGCATCGCCGGCGCCTTCGTGGGCACCTACATGGGTCAAACCTTGGGCCTGTATCAAGCAGGTCAGGCAGCTGGTTTCATCATGTCGGTGATCGGCGCAATCATCTTGTTGGTGATTTGGGGTTTGGTGGTGAAGAAAGGCTGATTGGCCAACCTGTGGCCGGCTGGTCGCAGTGGGTCTGTGTGTGTTCGCAACGAATGAAATGGGAGAGTGATCCATGTTCTCGATACTTCAGCTGCGTAACGTGGCGCTTTGCTCGGTGTTGCTGGCAATGAGTGGCTGCCAGACACCGCCCCCAGAATCTGATACAAAATCAGAGGTGGTTGCCGCTGTTGTCGCCAAGCTGGATGCGTTGCCGGTGGAGACCTACTGGGCGTTGGTGTCTAGCAACGCCAGCGGGTTGGATCGAGCGGAGGCGACTTCCATTCGCTTGAATATCGACCACTCGCGCTTGTCGGGCGATAGTGGGTGCAACCAGTTCAGCGCCGGCTATCAAATGTTGGAAAATCGTCTCTCGGTTGGGCTGCCGGCCGCCACCAAGCGCGGCTGCGAATCGCCAGTCGCCCAAATCGAGCAAGCATTGTTTGCGCTGCTGCCCACGCTAGAGTCGGCGTCGATGGATGGCAGTGATCTGATTTTGCACGGCGCGGGCGATGTCAATTTGCGCTTTACGCCTGCGGCTGCGCCCATCGATTGAATGCGACGCGTCAATGAGCGAAACAAAAGCACAAGCCTTCGAGGTACGTCGCTCGCCAATTCACGGCAGCGGCGTGTTTGTTTTGCAGGCAATTGCAGCCGGAGTCGAGCTAATCGACTACCGCGGCAAGCTCATCTCGCACGCGGCCGCAGATCGAAAATATGCCGGCAGCGCCGATAGCGGCCACACCTTCCTGTTTACCTTGAACGAAAGCTACATCATCGACGCCAACGTCGATGGCAACGACGCGCGCTGGATCAACCACAGCTGTGCGCCGAATTGCCGCGCGTGTGTGGTCGAAAGTGAGTCGGGCAAGCCCAGCGATGAGCGCGTCGTGATCGAGAGTATTCGCGCCATCGCAGTCGGCGAAGAGCTGACCTACGACTACGGCATCGTCCTCGATCAACGCCACACGGCGCGCATGAAGCGGCTGTGGGCTTGTTTATGCGGCGCGCCTAGTTGCACAGGCACGATGTTGAAGCCTAAAGCCAAGCGCGCGGCAACCTAGAGAAGTAGTCCGGATGAAGCGTCGCAGAATCCGGGGCAACTCCCGCCTCAACCTAGATTCCAGCGGCTCGCACTTTCAGGCGCTTCCATCAAACAATGGCAGCAAAGCCTCAACGCGGAGGCGCTGGGAACGCAGAGGAGCGCAGAGAAGCAGGTGAGTTTTGTATCGCGCACCGAGCTGGAACTCGCTCAACTCTGCTACGCTATGCGTTCCCTGCGCCGCCGCCTTGAAGGCGATTGCTTTTTCTCTTGGGGCTTGCAAGACAACCTGTTTGCTCGAGGACAGCGGAACGGCAAGGGCGTGCAGAACGCTCTTACGACGGCGATGAGCGCTTCGGCTCAGGGCGACGTATTCGCGTTACTAGTCGCCGGATGCTTGGCAACAAATTCCAGCACATCCTCGGCCGTATCCGCGAGCCACGGATAGCGGAACCCGCTCAGAATCCGAATGTGGCCGACGCCGGGGTATCGGCGCAGCTCAATCGGTGTGCCAACGGCTTGAAACTTGGCCTGCAGGCGTTCGCTGTTGCGCAGCCACACCAGCAAATCCGAGGTGCCGTGTAGCAACAAAAACGGCGGTTCGTCGCCATCGACGAAATTCACTGGCTGCGATTCCGGCCAACGTGCTTCTGGCCCGAACATGTCGCGCAGATCATCATCTTCCAGCGGCAGAAAATCGTACGGCCCCGCTATGCCGACGACGCCGGCAAGGTCTTGTGGTCGCCAGTCGATGGTCTTGAGATAGCGAGCGTCGGTGCCAATCAGGGCGGCGATGTGCGCACCTGCCGAATGGCCGACTAGGAAGATGCGCTTGGGATCGCCGCCATAGTGCTCGGCGTGCGTGCGTGCCCAGGCAATCGCCCGCACGCTGTCATCGACGAATACCGGGAAACGCACCTGCGGCCACAGTCGGTAATCGATCACCAAGGTGAGCACGCCGGCTTCAGCAAGCCGCTTGCCCACGAACGCATACTCCGAGCGCTGGCCACTTTGCCAGCGGCCGCCGTATACGAATACGACCACTGGCGTCGCCGCAGTTTGCGCAGCCGGTTGGTAGACATCGAGTGCAAGTCGATGCTGAGGCAGATACACCACACTTTCCACCGGCGGCGAGCCGGCATTCAAGGTCGCGAAAAAACTGGCCTTGCAGCCCGCCACCAGCAACGCAACGGCCGCTGCGAGTGCGCCGCGACCAAACACGCGCCAGTCAAGCAAGCGCCAGCCAAACAAGTCTGTACGGGAAGTGGTCATCTTCTTATGATCGCCGCATGAGCATGCAGATAGTGTGGTCGCCATGAACGCCCCGGTCGAAGTCAACAGCGAGCAGGAGCGTCCGCGCCCGTTTGCCAAGGTGCCCGAGCGTGGCAGCTCGGATCATTTACTGCGATTGTTGCAACAGCATCACGTGCAGCTGTCAACGATGGCCGATACCAAGGCCAACATCATCATCACGGTGTCGTCGATCGTGCTGACCATCGTGCTGGGCCGGGTCAACGACCCCGACCTGCGATTGGGGCTGCTGGTGTTGGGCGTATTTTCCTTGCTTGCGCTGTTGTTGGCCATCCTCGCGGTGTTGCCCAAGTTCCGCCGCGCCAAGCGCTTGGAAGGACCGATTCCCGAGGGCTTCAATATTCTGTTCTTCGCCCACTTCACGGCGCTGGACCAAAAGCGCTACCTGGAGGAAATGGCCGCGGCCATGATGCCGGGTCAAGCCTACGAAACCATATGTCGCGACGTGTATTCGTTGGGCCAATACTTGGCTTTGCACAAGTATCCATATTTGCGCTGGTCCTACGTGTCGTTTTTGACCGGGTTCATGTTGGCGTCGATTATTCAGGCGTTGCATTTGGTGATTGGGTAGGGGGTTTGTTGTCGTTGGTTCGGTGACTCTAAGTTCGTCATTCCGGCGGACGCCGGAATCCAGCCGTCAGTCCGTCATTCCGGCGAACGCCGGAATCCAGCCGTCAGTCCGTCATTCCGGCGAACGCCGGAATCCACTTTCTCGCGCATCACTCGCAAACTTGCAGTTCGAGGCACGGTTTCGTCCGCCTCTGCGGCGGCCGAGTCACTTTCTCTTGTTTCGCCAAGAGAAAGTAACCAAAGAGAAGGCGACCCCGATGTAGCGCTCGCGATGAAGCCGCGAGTCCGCGGCGGTCGGGAGGGGTTTTCGATGGCACGTCCTGTGCCTTCGAAAACGCGCGCGCATCCATGCGCGCACCCCGGAGGGCCTGATCTCCCAACCGCCGCCGCCACAAAGGGGGCCCGAGAGCAGGAGCAAGCGCCATAGCCACAGCCAGAGCACAGCCATAGGCATAGCCATAGCCATAGCCATAGCCATAGCCATAGCCATAGCCACAGCCTATGACTTGCTCAATGATTCCAAGCTGCGTCCGCACAGCTTGCAAGCATGAGCCTCGCGTGGAAATCCGCTAGGCTGGGGGCTGGTCAAATCAACGAGACGAGCATGCGCATTGCGTCCGCGATTGTTGCGCTGTTGATGCTGTTGCCTGGGTTTGCCGAGGCGCAGTCGAGCAAGGCGATTCCGCCGGAATTGGTTGACTGGGTGCCGTGGGTGTTGGATGGCCACGAGCATCAGCGTTGCCCGTTCATGCTTGGGCAAACGCCTGGCGGTGAGGGCGAGCATCTGTGCGCATGGCCGGGGTTGCTTCAGGTCGATGTCAGCGCCGATAACGCGCGCTTTGGCTTGTCATGGACCGTGCTGGAGGAGTCCTGGTTGCGCCTACCCGGCGACAGCCGCTTGCGTCCGCTGGACGTCACCGTGGATGGTCGCAGTGCGGTGGTGCTGATGAATGGCGATCAGCCGATGCTGCGCCTGCAGGCCGGGCGCCAGCGCGTCGAAGGTTGGCTGACGTGGACCAAGCGGCCAACAACGTTGCCTGTTCCCGAAACGATTGCCTTGGTCACCTTGCGGCTGGATGGCGCGGTGATTCCGGTGCCAGAGCGCGATGGCGATCAGCTTTGGCTAGGTCGTGTTGCCACTGAGGTCGGTGCTGACACGCTGGGGCTGCGCGTGTTCCGGCGGCTCGACGACGGCTTGCCCTTGCGGCTGGCTACTCAGATCAATCTTGAGGTCTCTGGACGGGCGCGTGAAGTCAGTCAATATTTCGACAGGCGATCAGATCCAGGAAGGCGCAATCCTTGTGGAGCTGG
>JANNWF010000428.1:0-1940 GCA_031408455.1 Pseudoxanthomonas sp.
GCACGAGACGCGCATGGCCTTCTGGAAGCAGAACGTGGATCAGATTGTCGCCTCCAACGGTTTCCCGCTGCTCACCCACTCCGGCGCCATCAGCCATGAGCAGATGGAAGCGCGCACGGGTGAGCTTTACCGCAGGTTCGACCAGGACCGGAAAGAGCGGGAAGCCATTGAAGCCGACCAGCAAGACGAGGTCGACCTCCAAGCGCTGGAAACCAAGATCAAACGACGCCCGAAGAAATGACCCAAGCCAATCAAAAGCAAGCCACAAGTAGCCGTCAGGCGGGAGACAAGCAACTAGGCAACACGCTCTGGAGCATCGCCGACCAACTGCGCGGTGCGATGGATGCGGACGACTTCCGCGACTACATGCTGTCCTTCCTCTTCCTGCGCTACCTCTCGGACAACTACGAGACGGCGGCGAAGAAGGAGCTGGGGCGTGACTATCCCGATGTGGGCGGTGACGTTCGGAAAGTCCCGCTGGCCCTGTGGTACGCCCACAACCCGGACGACATCCCGGCCTTCGAGAAGCAGATGCGCCGCAAGGTGCATTACGTGATTCAGCCGCCGCACCTGTGGAACAGCATCGCCAAGATGGCGCGCACCCAGAACGGCGATCTTCTCAACACGCTACAGGCCGGCTTCAAATACATTCAGGATGAGTCCTTCGAGAGCACCTTCGATGGTCTGTTTTCCGAAATCGATCTAGCCTCGCCCAAGCTCGGCAAGACCTACGCCGACCGCAACGCCAAGCTCTGCACCATCATCCAGAAGATCGCCGAGGGGCTGAACGAGTTTTCCACCGGCATCGATGCGCTGGGCGATGCGTATGAGTATCTGATCGGCCAGTTCGCCGCCGGGTCGGGCAAGAAGGCGGGCGAGTTTTATACGCCGCAGCAGATTTCCGACATCCTCTCCGCCATCGTCACCCTGGACAGCCAGGAGCCCGCCACCGGCAAGAAGGACAGGCTCGCCAGCGTGCTGGACTTTGCCTGCGGCTCAGGCTCGCTGCTGCTGAACGTGCGCAAGCGCATGGGGCCGCAGGGCATCGGCAGGATCTACGGGCAGGAAAAGAACATCACCACCTACAACCTGGCGCGCATGAACATGCTGCTGCACGGGGTGAAGGACAGTGAGTTCGAGATCTTCCACGGCGACACCCTGACAAACGAGTGGGACACGCTGCGCGAACTGAACCCGGCGAAAAAGCCGAGCTTCGATGCGGTGGTCGCCAATCCGCCTTTCAGCTATCGCTGGGAACCCAGCGACGCGATGGGCGAGGACGTGCGCTTCAAGAACCACGGTCTGGCCCCCAAGTCCGCCGCCGACTTCGCGTTTTTGCTGCACGGCTTTCACTTCCTGAAAGACGAAGGCGTGATGGCGATCATCCTGCCGCATGGCGTGCTTTTCCGTGGCGGTGCCGAGGAACGCATTCGCAGCAAGCTGCTGCAGGACGGCCACATCGACACCGTCATCGGCCTGCCCGCCAACCTGTTCTACTCCACCGGCATCCCGGTCTGCATTCTGGTGCTGAAGAAATGCAAGAAGCCCGACGACGTGCTTTTCATCAACGCCGCCGAGCACTTCGTCAAAGGCAAGCGCCAGAACCAGCTGACCGACGAGCACATCGCGAAGATCATCGAGACCTACCAGTTCCGCAAGGAAGCGCCCCGCTACTCGCGACGGGTGGGGATGGATGAGATCGCGAAGAACGACTTCAACCTAAACATCTCCCGCTACATCAGCACAGCCGTGGGTGAAGAGGAGATCAGCCTGGAGGCGACCCATGCCGGCCTGGCCGACATCGAGAACGCCATCCGGGCGGCGACCGCGAAGCACAATGCGTTCCTGAAGGAACTTGGCTTGCCGCTGTTGCCAACGTCCGACTGAAGAGCGGGTGCAGGCTGGATGCTTGCTGACGTTCGTTCGCGCCGCGGTCGCTC
>JANNWF010000429.1:0-12166 GCA_031408455.1 Pseudoxanthomonas sp.
ACTCGCGCTGCGCGCTCGCCCTTCGGGCCAGCTTCGCTGTTCGCTCGCTGCGCTCACAGTCGCCGGAATGACGATTCTTGGGGGCTGGCCTTAGGGAAGCGCCATTGCGCTCAGACTTCGCCCTCTGCCAACGCAGCCCGCATATAAGCACGCGCGTCGTCGGCGAGATCATCGTGATCCAGCGCAAACCGAATCGTTGCTTCTACGAGCCCAATGCGGCTGCCGCAATCAAAGCGTCTACCGGCAAAGCGATAGGCCAGTAGCGGGCTGTGTTGGCTGAGACCGGCAATCGCGTCGGTTAGCTGAATCTCGCCCCCTTTACCGGGCTTGGTCTGTTCCAGCAAGGCAAACACTTCCGGCCGCAACACGTAGCGGCCGACCACCGCCAAAGTGCTCGGTGCGACTTCCGGGTGCGGTTTCTCGATCATGCCGAGGATGGCAGCCGGGTTGGCTTGAATGCCGCCGGTGTCGACAATGCCGTAGCTCGCGGTCTGTTCGCGCGGCACGTCTTGAACCGCGATCACGCTGGCACTTTGCTTCTCCGCGACGTCAGCCATTTGCTTGAGCGCGCCTGGCCCCTTGTTCCAAATGAGGTCGTCTGGCAGCAGCACAGCAAACGGTTCATTGCCGATGACCGGCTTGGCACACAGCACCGCGTGCCCGAGGCCCAGCGCTTCAGCCTGAGTGACGAACACGGCGCGGACATGGGCGGGTAGGACGTCACGAATCAACGCTAGCAGCTCGGTCTTGCCAGCTTTCTCCAGCTTTTGCTCAAGCTCGTAGGCCTTGTCGAAATAGTCCGCCACGGCGTGCTTGTAGCGATTGGTGACGAACACCAAGGTGTCGCAACCCGCCTCAATGGCTTCGTCCACCGCATATTGAATCAGCGGCTTATCAATAATCGGCAGCATCTCCTTGGGCACGGTCTTGGTCGCTGGCAGAAAGCGCGTGCCTAGGCCTGCCACCGGAAATACCGCTTTGCGAATGCGCGTCATCGTTATAGCGTCCTTGCAGTGATTGATTTTTAGCCAGCGCGAGAAATGGAAATCACGTCTGCATCAGCGGTGGGCGTGGCTCGATACTCTGGCACCCAATCGCGCATGAGCCGCGCCAAGGCGGGCTCGTCGAAACGCATGCTGGCTTGCCGCATCTGGTTCAACGCATGGTCGAACGTGCTGCGTTCAAGCGGCCGCGAGCGTGCCAACCAGATCTTCGGGTGCGAGGTCAGCGCGTAGTCCTCTTGCGCGTGGAATAGTTCCTCGAACAACTTTTCGCCCGGCCGCAAGCCGGTGTAGACGATGCGCACATCGCGATCAGGGTGTTTGCCGGCAAGGTAAATCATCTGCTCGGCCAGATAGCGAATACGCACTGGCTCACCCATGTCCAGGGCGAACACTTCACCACCCTTGCCCAAGGTCATCGCCTGCAGAATCAACTGGCAAGCCTCAGGAATGGTCATGAAGTAACGCGTGATCTCTGGGTGGGTGACGGTCAGTGGGCCGCCACGCCGAATCTGTTCGCGAAACAGCGGCACCACGCTGCCCGCCGAGTCCAGCACATTGCCAAAGCGCACGGTGACGAACCGTGTCGCACCGCCCTCGCCCGCCGCTTGGCAGGCGATCTCAGCCAAACGTTTGCTAGCACCCATGACGTTGGCGGGGTTGACGGCTTTGTCGGTGGACACCAACAAGAAACAATCGACGCTGTGACGCGCACTGGCGGCAGCGACCGTTTGGGTGGCCAATACATTGTTGCGAATCGCTTCGCGCAATTGTCCCTCCAACAAGGGGACGTGTTTGAACGCAGCGGCATGGAACACCAATTGCGGCCGCACTCTTTCAAATACTCGCTCGCAGACCACGGCGTCGCCGCAGTCACCCAGCACGCAGCTCAATACTAGGTCGGGAAATTCGCCGCGCAATTGCTGCTCGACCCGGTAAAGATTGAACTCGGAAAGGTCGAGTATCGTGAGTGACTCGACGCCTAGGCGCGCCACTTGCCGGCACAGCTCGGCACCGATTGATCCGCCGCCGCCTGTCACCAGTGCGCGCCGCCCCGCGAGTGCGGTACGGATCGCCGACCAATCCAACGAAACCGGGTCGCGTCCGAGCAGATCCTCGATGGCGACTTCTTTGAGTTCATTGAAGCTGGAACGGCCTTCAACAATGTCGCGCAAATGCGGCACGGTTCGAAATGGCAGCGCGGTCGCTTCGCATAGCTCAACCACCCGCTGCATTTGCAAATTGCTGGCGGTTGGCATCGCGATTAGCAGCATTTGCGCTGCGGATTCGCGCGCGACTTCTTCCAATTTGTCCAGTCCGCCAAGCACGGGCACGCCGTGCAACTTGGCGCCACGCAATGCTCTGTTGTCGTCTAGAAAGCCCACCGGGCGAAAGCGCTCTTCTCGCTTGAGATCGCGCACCAAAGCCTCACCCGCTCGCCCTGCCCCAAGAATCAGGACGCGCCGTGGCGGTGTGAGCGGCCCGCCGCCGTACCGGCTGTCCTTCCAGAAGCGGTACAACAATCGCGGTGCGCCGAGAAACAGCAGCAGCGCAAGCGGGTACAACACCAGCACCGAGCGTGGTACGCCTTCGAGGCGACTGAACAGGAACAGCGCCAAACTGATCGCCAGCGCTCCAAAAACGCCTGCACGAGCAATGTTCCAAAGGTCTGGAAGACTCGCGAATCGCCACAGGCCTCGATACAGCCCGGTCCACCAAAGCACTAACCCCTGCGCCCCCAGCACCAGCGGCAACTCAGCAGCAAACAACGAAATGGGCGGCGCATCCGGCTGAAAACTGTAGCGCACCAAGTTCATCACATACCAAGCAAGCCACACCATCGCGAGATCGTGCAGGACGACCGCGATACGCGGGTGAACTCGGGCGACAAGTCGGCCAACGGGCATTAAGTGAGACTCCTGGGCGGCCTGTTCGCATGCATTGACAGCTGCGAAGGGTGGCGTCTCGCTTGCCGTCGCAGAGTCAACCTTCCCGCGAGCCACGCGGCCACACCGCCGCCCAGGACAATTGCCAAGGCGGCAAGTTCGGGCAACCATCCAGCCGTCGACAGCAGAATAATCGGCAACACGAATAAAAGGGTCCACGCCAAATACAGAAAAGCGACTTGCGCATGCGACCAGCCCCGCCGCAACAGCCATTGATAAAGATGCGAACGATGTGGCGTCGTCCAACGGCGATCAGTCAGCATCCGTAACAGCAAAGTTAATCCGGCATCTAGCCACAGTGCCGAGCACAAGGCTAACAACAGCCAACCATTGACGCTGCCCGCCACGAAGGCGTGCAAACCCAGCGCGGCCAGCAGCATGCCGAGCGCACCACTGCCAACATCGCCCAGGAAAATCTGCGCTTGCGGAAAGTTGAAGGGCAAGAATCCCGAGGTCGTGGCCACCAACAAAGCCGCCAATAGCGCCAGTGCGACGTTGCCCGCCATGATGGCGAGCAGCATCAGAAGCGCTGCAATCGCCATGGTTTGGATGCACAGCATGCCGTTGCTGCCATCCATGAAATTGCTGAAATTGATGGCGACCATCAGCGTCGCCACGCCAATCAAGGCGGTCAACCACGACCAACCCTCTTGCGAAGCCCCTAACAGGCTGGCGGTCAGCACGACCGCAGCGAAGGCGTGAACCAGCAAACGCCGGCCCACCTTCTGTGGTTGGTGGTCGTCCAGATAGCCGATGCCAGCTACAAGAATCAAGGCCACCGTCAATCCCCATGCGATCAACGCCGGCACCAAGCCAAGCCACGCCAACATCGTCAGCACGCACAGATACGCAATGACAATGCCAATGCCGCCAGCACGCGGCGTGTCGCTCGCGTGGCTACGACGCGCACCCGGCGAATCCACAAGGCCGCGCGCGCGGCTGTAGCGCAACGCCGCCAACACCAGTAGTGCGGACAGCCCAAACCCGCCGATAAGCAGCGTCAGCCACATTGAGAGAGTGATCGCCCCCATGTCTATTCGCCGATCGGACCGTGGATGGGCTTGATGGAATTCCAACTCTTGCAGCTCGGGCACTGCCAATGATGAGCCCGCGCGCCGAAGCCACAGCGACCACAGCGATAGGCCGAAGACCCGGCAACCAACTGGTCAGTGAGTTGCTTGAGCACCTGCAATACATCGCGCTCCTGCGGACTGCTGTCAGCCATGCTGAGGTCGATCAAGACGCCTTGGCCGCGCACCGATGGCCGTTGTCGCAAGTGCTTGACCAGAAAGTCGACCGCCTCTTCGCGACCACTTTCACGTTCGATCAAGCGAGTGAGCGCGAGCAAGGGCGAAACGCCCGGGTGACGCTCCATCATTTCGGTCAAGAAAGCGCGCGCTCGATGGGCTTCGTCGCGGCGCTCACAGGCCGCCATCAGTGGGCCTATCACTTCCGGCAACATCTCTGGCTCGTGCCTTGCAACTCGCTCAAACGCGCGAATAGCGGCTTGATCGTTGCCTGAAGTTGCCTCGATCTGGCCGTCCAGAATGCCAGCTCGAACGCAGTTCGGCTCGGCCTCAAAGGCTAACGCGAGACTCGCCCGCGCACCAGCGAGGTCGCCGCGCTGGCGTGATTGCTCGACACATTCGCAATGGAACTGCGCCACCATGGGCCCGGTACGTTCACCCGTAGCCGCTTCAAAACGCTCAGCGTGCTCGATCGCCTTTGGCCAATCGCGCTCCTGCTGGTAAATCGATATCAGGTGGCGCAGCGCTTGCGGCGCCGAGGCTTCGAGCTTCACCAAGTCCGTAAACAAGGTTTCAGCCCGATCAAGCAGCCCTGCGCGCATGTAGTCCTCACCAAGCTCCAATACCGCTTGGGTTTTTTGCTCTTCGGTAAGCCCAGTTCTGGCAATCAGGTTTTGGTGGACGCGAATGGCGCGATCCACTTCGCCGCGCCGGCGAAACAGGTTGCCCAAGGCAAAGTGGGTCTCGACGGTTTGCTTGTCGACTTCGGCAATCTTGAGGAATACCTCGATGGCTTTGTCGGGTTGCTCGTTGAGCAAGTAGTTCAGGCCGCGAAAATAGGTCGTCGACAGGCGACTGACCTTGCGCCCGGTGTGCTGCGCGCTGCCACGGCGACCCGCAAACCATCCAGATAGCGCGGCAACCGGCAGCAACAGAAACAGCAGCGACAGCTCACTCACAGAGTCAGCTCGTCATTGGAAAGCGCAAGGATTCGTTGCTCGCTAGCGCGGCTGTCCCGCTGTTGCCGTGCGATTCGGCGCTGTAGCGGAAGAACTAGGCCCGCCCACATACAGAAGCCACCCAAAATGGCACCAGCAAGTGCGGCCAGCAGCAGCCCGATACCGAGTCGCATATCGAAGTCGGCGAGGTAGAAGTCAATGTGAACCAGCTGCGGATTGAGCGCACCAAAAATGGCACCGCTCGCCATCACTACGAAACAAAAGAATAAGTAGGCAATTCGCACCGGTCAGTCCCGCAGGAGATCATCAGTAACCAGCTTAACGGAGGCAACTCGTTTTAGCCTGCGTCGCGAAACTTGGAACGTCGGTTGTGCCCCCGACACCAGACCTTGGGCGGCTGTGTCAACTGAGCCTTCAGGCGGCGGCGGGTAGAACCCGCTAGCTGCTGGCGCTATTGACGCGCTCGCGAAGTTCTTTGCCCGGCTTGAAATGCGGGACGTGCTTGCCCGGTAGAGCGACCGAATCCCCAGTCTTCGGGTTGCGACCAATGCGCGGTGGTCGAAAGTGCAGGGAAAAGCTACCAAAACCACGGATCTCGATGCGATCTCCATTGGCCAAGGCGTCGCCCATCTGGTCGAGCATCGTCTTGACCGCGAGGTCGACGTCATCTGCCTTCAGATGTGCCTGGCGCAAGGTCAGGGCCTCGATCAATTCCGACTTGGTCATGCGTGCTCAGGTTGCCGTGGGCAGATCGTTTCTTGGAATGAAATCGGCGACCCGCAAAAAGCGGGTCGCCGATGTGCATACCTTACTCGTACCAAGCAAAGTATGGCTATCGCTTACTCAGACTTGCCAAGCTGCTCACGCAACAGCGCGCCCAGCTTCGTGGTGCCGCTGGCGGCACTGGCAGCATTGGACGAATACTCGTCCATAGTTTCTTTTAGGTCCGCTTCGTCCTTGGCGCGGATCGACAACTGCAAGGTGCGACCCTTGCGATCCATGCCAATGAACTTCGCCTCAACCGCATCACCCAGCTTCAAGTGCTGACTGGCGTCGTCGATGCGCTCTTTGGCAATGTCAGCCGCGCGGACATAGCCTTCGATGCCGTCGCCCAGATCAATGGTCGCGCCCTTGGCGTCGACTTCTTTCACCGTGCCATTGACGATGCTGCCCTTGGTGTTGGCCGCCATGTACTGGCCGAACGGATCCTGCTCCAACTGCTTGACGCCCAGCGAAATACGCTCGCGTTCCGGGTCGACGGCCAGCACCACGGCTTCCACCGTGTCGCCCTTCTTGAAGTTACGCACGATGTCGTCGCCGGTCGCATTCCAGGACACGTCGGACAGATGCACCAAACCATCGATGCCGCCATCCAAGCCGACGAACACACCGAAATCGGTGATCGACTTGATCTGGCCGGACACGCGGTCACCCTTCTTGAAGTTGGAAGCAAACGCTTCCCACGGGTTCTGCGCGCACTGCTTGATGCCAAGCGAAATGCGGCGACGCTCTTCATCCACGTCCAACACCATGACTTCGACGTCGTCACCGACCTGCACCACCTTGGACGGATTGACGTTCTTATTGGTCCAATCCATTTCCGACACATGCACCAAGCCTTCGACGCCCGGCTCGATCTCGACGAAGCAGCCGTAATCAGTGACGTTGCTGACCTTGCCGAAGATGCGCGTGTTGTTCGGGTAACGACGCGAGATGTTGTCCCACGGATCCTCGCCCATCTGCTTCAGGCCCAGGCTGACGCGATTGCGCTCGCGGTCAAACTTGAGCACGCGGACCTGCATTTCCTGACCGACTTCAACCACTTCGGACGGATGACGCACGCGCTTCCACGCCATGTCGGTGATGTGCAGCAGGCCGTCGATGCCGCCCAAGTCGACGAACGCGCCGTAATCGGTGAGGTTCTTGACCACACCCGGCAGGATTGCGCCTTCGACCAAGCGCTCCATCAGCATCTCGCGCTCTTCCGAATGCTCGCTCTCGACCACCGCGCGACGCGAAACCACCACGTTGTTGCGCTTGCGGTCGAGCTTGATGATCTTGAACTCGAGTTCTTTGCCTTCCAAGTACACGGGATCGCGCACCGGCCGGACATCGACCAGCGAACCCGGCAGGAACGCACGAACTTCCTTGATATCGACGGTGAAACCGCCCTTGACCTTGCCGCTGATCCGACCAATGACGGTGGCAGCTGCTTCCATTGCCTCTTCCAACTCGTCCCATACCATCGAGCGCTTCGCTTTCTCGCGCGACAGCACGGTCTCGCCAAAGCCATTTTCGAGCGAATCCAGCGCAACTTTTACTTCATCGCCAACGCCGACATCGATCTCGCCGTCATCGTTGCGGAACTCTTCGATTTTGACGATGCCTTCGGTCTTCAGGCCTGCGTTGATGACGACGACGTCCGAACGGACCTCGACGACGATGCCGGTAACGATGGAGCCGGGTTTGAGCTTGGCCAGTTTGGCTTCAGTCTGCTCGAACAGTTCGGCGAAACTCTCGGTCATGGGTTGGATTCCGGTTAAACGAACGGGGCGCGACTGCGCATTTGCAGCGTGCGACCCACCACGTTGGCGGTGCAAAAGCACCTGATTAAAGAAAAACCGGCGATAAGCCGGGGCTATCCGCTACGCCAAACGGCGAGCGCAGTGCGCGGGTGGCTGCGTGAATCGCCTCAGCCGGCGCGGAATGAATCCGGCAGCAGGGCAAGCACCCGATCAACGACGAGGTCGATCGGAACGCCAGTGGTATCGACCATGACTGCGTCTAGCGCAGGCTTGAGCGGAGCCACCGAACGTTGGGCATCTCGGGCATCGCGCGCGAGAATCTCGCGCAGCAGACCGTCAAGTGTAACGTCCAGTCCCTTTGCCTTCAACTGCTTATAACGCCTGTCGGCGCGCTCCTCGGCGCTGGCGGTGAGAAACACCTTGTAAGCGGCGTCGGCAAAAATCACCGTACCCATGTCGCGGCCGTCGGCCACCAGTCCAGGCAACTGGCGAAAATCACGCTGCCGCTGCACCAGCACAGCTCGCACGCCGGGAATCGCGGCAATGGCTGAGGCGGCTGCGCCAGCGGTCTCGGTGCGCAATTCGTCGGTGGCGTCGATGCCATCGACCATCACCAACGGCTCGCCCGCGCCCTTGTCTTTGAAAGCCACATGCGTGCGGCCAGCAAGCCGGATCAATGCATCCGGGTCGCTCAAGTCCACATCTTCCCAGCCGGCAGCGACGCCAACCGCGCGATACAGCGCTCCAGAATCCAGAAAGTGCCAGCCGAGTCGGGCGGCCACGCTGCGACTGATCGTGCCCTTGCCCGATCCGGAGGGGCCATCGATGGTCAAGACGGGGACGGCGGTGTCTGCGCCAGTGGCTTCGGCTATCGGAAATGAGCTCATGGACCGCAAGTTTACCGGCTGTGTAGGTTGGTGGTGAGCACAGCGAAACCCAACGTCGCTCGCCGGCAGCGTTCGATACGAGGATCTCCCATTGCCACCGCCCAATCCGCAGTCACCTCCCCGCGGATGATCACCTGATATCGCGACGAGCAAGGCCAAGCCGAGGCACGGCGCTGGCGAATCGGCTGGCAGTGTAGGTTGACGGTGAGCCCAGCGCACCCCAACGAAACCCGCAAACGAATGCGTTGGGGTGCGCTGCGCTTACCCCAACCTTCGGCCCTGACGGAAATCCGGAGGATTCCCGTAACGGATCAGCTGTGAACGCTGGCAAGATCAAACCCAACTCGCCGAGCCAGCAGATCAAATCTAGGAAACGACGTGGCCACGTTGTCGCAGTCAAGGATTTCGACTTCGCTCGATGCAAGCTGGCCGGCAATCGCAAAGCTCATGGCGATCCGGTGGTCCGCGTGACTCTCGACTACACCGCCATGCAAGACGCCACCTTGGATGATCGCACCATCAGGTCGCTCATCAATGGATGCGCCCAAGCACCGCAGGCCGCTGGCCATGCTGGCGATGCGATCCGATTCCTTGACGCGCAGCTCGGCGGCACCGCTGATCGTGGTTTCGCCTGTCGCCAGGGCCGCCGCCACGAACAGCGCGGGCATCTCGTCGATCATGTCGGGGACAAGGTGCTCGGGGATGGCGACGCCGCGCAGGCGCGCTGAGCGCACGCGCAGGTCGGCGATGGGTTCGCCTTGCCGTTGGCGGGAATTCTCGATCTGGATGTCCGCGCCCATCAGCTGCAAAGCGACCAGCAAGCCGGTCCGCCGTGGGTGCACGCCGACATCCCGCAGCAGCAGATCCGAGCCTGGAATCAAGCTAGCTGCAACGATGAAAAAAGCCGCCGAGGAAAAATCGGCGGGCACTTCGATGTCGCGTGCACGTAGTCGACCACCTCCGGATAGGCGGGCAAATCCATCGCGATGCTCGACCGTCCAACCAAACGCTTGCAGCATGCGTTCGGTGTAGTCGCGGGTTGGATGCGGCTCGATCACCGTGGTTTCGCCCACCGCATACAAACCCGCCAAAAGCAGCGCAGATTTCACCTGCGCGCTCGCCACGGGCGTCGAGTAATGAATGCCATGCAAGCGTTGACCACCGGTGATGACCAGCGGCGGCGTGCCTGCGTCAGTCGTCGCAATCCGCGCGCCCATTTGACTCAGCGGCTCGGTGACCCGCCGCATCGGTCGCTTTGAGAGCGACGCATCGCCAATCAACCGGCAATCGAACGCTTGGCCTGACAGGACGCCCGCCAGTAAGCGCATGCCGGTGCCGGCATTGCCGCAATCGATCTCGGTCGCGGGCGCGCGCAGCCCATGCAGCCCAACGCCGTGGACCACTTTGTTGCCGCTGTCGGCCGACTCGATGGTCACGCCCATCGTGCGGAAGGCAGCGGCGGTGGCCAGCGTGTCCTCACCTTCCAGAAAGCCAGAAATCGTGCTGCGCCCTTCGGCCAAGGACGCCAACATGATGGCCCGATGCGACACCGACTTGTCGCCCGGAACCCGCAGCTCACCCCTCAGCGCTTGGCCTCGTGAGGCGACAAAGCGCAGTCCACTCATCGCACCTTGTCCAATGCGTTTAGCAAGCGGTCGTTCTCCTCGGGTCGCCCCACCGTGATGCGTAAGCAGCTGCCCAAGTCATAACCACCCATCGGCCGTAGCACCACGCCTTCCGCCAGCAACGACGCCTCGATACGCGCGCAGCGTGGACCGAAGTCGACCAGCAAAAAGTTGGTTTGAGACGGTGCGACGTTGAGCCCGCGTTTGCGCAATGCCTCGGTCATACGACGACGCTCGGCGGCATTGCGCACACGTACCGAAGACAAGTGGTAGCTGTCACTCAAGGAGGCTTCAGCCGCCGCTAGTCCCAGCAGGTTGACGTTAAAGGACTCGCGAATACGCTCCATCACCGCGACCAAGGACGGATGTGCCAGCGCGTAACCGATGCGCAAGCCAGCCAAGCCGTGAGCCTTGGAAAAGGTGCGAGTAACAATCAGATTTGGATACTCGCCGAGCAGATCGATCGCACTGCCAATGCTTGGATCGTCAACGTATTCCGCGTATGCCTCATCCACCACAACGAGCACCTGCGACGGCAGCTTGCGCAAGAACTCCTCTAGTGCCTCCGCCGCGAACCACGTTCCCGTTGGGTTGTTGGGGTTGGCGAGGTAAACCAAGCGAGCACCATGACTGGCCGCGACGCCAATTGCATCCAAATCGTGGCCGCGTGGCATCAGGTCATCCAGTGGCCGTGCCGGGGCGACCACCAATCGCGCGCCCGCTGCTTGTGCCGCAAGGGCGTAAACGGCAAACCCATAGCGCGATGCAGCGACATCCGCTCCAGCACCCGCGAACACTTGCGCAAACTGCATCAGCAGTTCGTGCGAGCCATTGCCGAGCAACACCGATTCCACCTCGATGTCATGCTTGCGCGCCAATGCCCGCTTCAGCCCACCACCCAGTGGATCCGGATAGCGATACAGATTCGGCATCGCAGCAAAAATGGCGTCAGCGACGCGCTCGCTGCATCCCCAACTATTCTCATTAGAGCCAAGCTCGATCAGCCCCTCGCGACCTTTCCGCAGGGCGACGAGATCGTGCCCAGGGTCGTAGGCACGCAGGCCACGAATGCCCGGTCGAACGAGGCCAGCAAAGTCAGGGACCGTTGCGATCACAGCACCGCACAGGGATAAGAGCCCAATACTTTAACCTCAGATGCAAATTCTTCCAGATCGACAAGGGCTGCTCGCACCGACTCATCTTCGATATGACCTTCGAAATCGATGAAGAACGCGTAGCGCCACAGTCCCTGATGCGCAGGGCGTGACTCGATACGATTCATGCTCAGGCCATGCTCGGCGAGCGGGCGCAGGATGTTGAACAGGGCGCCGGGCTGATCCTTGACGTAGACGAGGATGGACGTGCGGTCATGACCGCAGGCGGGGAACAGCTCGCGACCCACCACGAGAAAACGGGTGGTGTTGTCCGGTCGATCCTCAATCGGACCGGCGATGGCCTTGAGTCCATACACATGCGCCGCAGAAGACCCAGCAATGGCAGCGGCGTCATCCGAGCTGCGTGCCCGTCGCGCCGCTTCGGCGTTGCTGCTTACGGCGATGCGCTCCGTCTTCGGCGCGTTCTGGCGCAACCAGGATTGACACTGCGCCAACGATTGCGGGTGCGAATACACGCGTTCAATATCTTCGAGGCGACCGCTGCGCGACAACAGATACTGATGTACCCGCAGCTCCACCTCGCCACAAATCTTCAATGGCGAGACCAGAAACATGTCGAGCGTCGATTGGATCGTGCCTTGGCCCGAGTTTTCTACCGGCACCACACCAAAATCCGCATTGCCAGCAGCGACTTCCTGAAACACTTCTTCAATGCTGGCCAGTGGCAGACCGTGTGCAGAGTGGCCGAAGTGTTTGATGACCGCTTGCTGCGAAAACGTTCCCTCGGGGCCGAGGAAGCCAATCTTGAGCGGCTCTTGTTGAGCCAAGCACGCGGACATGATTTCGCGGAACAGGCGCACC
>JANNWF010000430.1:0-6262 GCA_031408455.1 Pseudoxanthomonas sp.
CGGCGTTCGCCGGAATGACGAGCCGAAGTGGACATTATCTTGTGACGACCCCAACCGCTGAATTCCGGCGTTCGCCGGAATGACGGTTCTCGATGGCGTGGGCTGACGGAGATTCTGTTGCAGTCATTCATTGCTTCAACGCCGATCTGAGCGCCTTGCGGATGATGGCTTCGGCGCTATCACCGGCTTCCGTCGATTGCGCGACCATCCTCGATACTTCGACCGGCTTATAGCCCAGCGCCGCCAAGGCCACGCTCGCCTCCGAAACCGGATCAGTCGGCACCGCACCCGCATTGCGACCCACGCTGCTGCTGCCACCGGCCACGCGATCACGCAACTCAACCACGATGCGTTCGGCAGTTTTTTTGCCGATACCCGGCACCCGAGTTAACGCCACCACATCAGCGGCCTGCACCAAGCGAGCGAAGGCATCGACGCTGACCCCCGACAACACCGCCAGCGCAATCTTGGCACCAATGCCGGTGACCTTTTGCAGATCGCGAAACAGCCGCCGCTCGGCTTCGTGCAGGAATCCGTACAGAGCGACGCTGTCTTCCTTCACCGCGTGATGCGTGAACAGGGTGACTTCGCGGCCGATCTCAGGCAGATCGTAGATGGTACTCATCGGCGCTTCCAACTCATAGCCGACGCCACCGACATCGATCATCAGACCGGGCGGTTGTTTGTAGACGAGGATGCCGCGCAAGCGCCCGATCACCGTGCGTACCCTCGCCCACCGCGTCGACGCAGCAAGACGGATGCAGCCACGCCGGTGCGTTCAGCCAAGGTCCGCGAGTGAGCGTGGGTGATCGCGACAGCGAGCGCGTCGGCGGCATCGGCTTGCAACTTTCCGGTCAAATTCAACAACACGCCGACCATGTGCTGCACCTGTGCTTTGTCCGCGACGCCACGACCCACTACCGCATTCTTGATCTGCATGGGCGAATATTCGTGCACTGGCAAGTCGCGTTGCACCACCGCGCAAATGGCGGCGCCGCGCGCTTGCCCGAGTTTGAGCGCGGAGTCGGGATTCTTCGCCATGAATACGCGCTCGACCGCCACTTCGTCCGGCTTGAAGCGATCAATCAGACCGCCAACGCCATCCAGAATCGCTTTCAGTCGGCGTGGAAAATCTTCCGCGTTGGCGACCATCAAAGCCTCGTGATGCACGTGCCGACAGGCACCCGTCGCATCCGCATCGACAATGCCGACACCGGTGCGCTGACTGCCGGGATCAATGCCTAGAATGCGTGGCACGAGTGGGTCTGCGATGGGTTGGTCAGGGTGCACGCCACTAAGGTCGCTGCTTTCAATTAGGTGAAATGGTGGCGCTGGTTGGCGGCCGCTTGGGTGGCAGCAGCCGACGGGTCACGAGGGATTGGCTGGCTTCAAAATCGGGCCGAAATTCCGACGAAAAAAGCTACCGAAGGTTAGCACGCAGGCAACGGGCTCACCGCCCACCCTCGTCATTCCGGCGCACGCCGGAATCCAGCGTCTCGACACGAGTCATCACTCGGGCACGCCGTGGATTCCGGCGTTCGCCGGAATGACGGTAGTGTGGGGTGTGGCCCGAGCAACTGGCATTGCGAGCCTAAAGCGTCGGCCCATTCACGCCTTAGGCACCACCCGTACGTGCACTTCCGCCAATTGCGCATCCGTGACTGTCGAAGGCGCGCCCGTCATCAGGCACTGCGCGGTGGTGGTTTTTGGAAACGCAATGACGTCGCGGATGGAGTCGGTTCCCGCCATCAAGGCCGCGATCCTATCGATACCGAAGGCGATGCCGCCATGTGGTGGCGCGCCGTGGCGTAGCGCGTCGAGCAGGAAGCCAAACTTGGCCTCGGCTTCTTCGGCAGCAATGCCAAGCAGGTCGAACACCGCGCTTTGCATATCGGAGCGATGAATACGGATTGAGCCGCCGCCGATCTCGTTGCCGTTCAAGACCATGTCGTAGCCGCGCGACACCGATGTCCGGGCGTTGGCCTTGAGGTCGGCGATGTCATCCACCGCCGGTGCGGTAAATGGATGATGCAGGGCGACAAATCGCTGAGCCTCATCGTCATATTCGAACATCGGAAAATCGGTGACCCAAAGTGGCTGCCAAGTATTTGAAACCAATCCAAGGTCACGGCCCACCTTCAAACGCACTGCGCCCATGAAGTCACATACCGATTTGTAGGGCCCCGCGCCAAACAGCAGCAAGTCGCCCGCCTGCGCGTTGGCGGCCGCCAACAACGCCGCCACGGTTGTGTCATCGAGAAACTTGGCTATTGGCGAGTTGATGCCTTCACGCCCGCGCGCCACGTCCTCGACCTTCATCCACGCCAAGCCCTTGGCGCCGAACTTGCCGGCATACACGCCGATATCATCGATCTGCTTGCGCGACCACGTACCGGCGCCGGGGCAACGCAGCACCGCAATACGACCGTCGGGCTTTCCCGCCCAGTCAGCGAATACCTTGAAGCTGCTGTCGACCAGCAACTCGCCCACGTCCTGCAATTCGAGCGCGATTCGCAGATCGGGCTTATCCGAACCAAACCGTCGCATCGCTTCCGCGTACGTCAAACGCGGGAACGGATCAGCGAGGGCGACGTCCATCACTTCGCGAAAGACATCGCGAATCAACCCTTCCACACAATCCTGCACCGCGCGCTCGTCGACCCATGCAAATTCCATATCCAACTGGGTGAATTCCAGCTGGCGGTCAGCGCGCAACGCTTCATCGCGGAAGCAACGGGCGATCTGGTAGTAACGATCAAACCCCGCAACCATCAGAATCTGTTTGAACAGCTGCGGTGACTGCGGCAGGGCGTAGAACTCACCTGCATGCATGCGCGCCGGCACCAAAAAATCGCGCGCGCCCTCAGGCGTCGCCTTGGTGAGGATCGGGGTTTCGATGTCTTGGAAGTCGCGCGCGTCCAGCCAACGCCGCAGCGCCTGCACCAAGCGAATACGAATGCGCATGGCGCGCTGCATTTCTGGCCGGCGCAAGTCGAGATAGCGATACTTCAGCCGCACCTCTTCGCCGGGGGTCTCGTGGAAGTGATAGGGCAGATTCTTGGCTGCGTTGACGATCTCAATCTGCTGCGCCAGCACTTCGACGGCACCGCTCTTCAATTTGGCGTTCGCGTTATGGCGCGCCCGCACCACGCCAGTCACACGCAGGCAATCTTCGTAACCCACTTTTGCCGCGTTGGCGTAAGCCGAATTGTCGGGCTCGGCGACCACTTGCACGATGCCTTCGTGATCGCGCAAGTCGACAAAGCAGACACCGCCCAAGTTACGAGCAACGTCGGCCCACCCACACAAGGTGACGGTCTCACCAATCAGGCGTTCGTCGATCAAGCCGCAAAAATGAGTACGCATGCAAACTCCACAGGCCAAGGTCGGCACAAAAGGTCGGGCGAAAAGGCCACCCGGCAAAGCCGGCTAGTGTAGGCGGCTCAGAGGGCGCGGCGAAGCGCTTTCGCTGAACCGTAACCGTGATGGCATAGGTTCAGTGTTGCGCTTGCAATCCGCTGGGTCGAGGCTCGTAATAATCGCCACCTCAACCGCAGACGGACCAACCACGTGATCAGGCTAATTTTTGCGCTCTTGTCGCTGCTTGTGCTGGGCTGCGGTGTGCCCTTCGAAACTGCCAATGCGCAGGTCGGGACGAAGGCCTATGCGCCTGAGGATTTAGGCCGCTTATCGATTCCTGACCGCATCCGCGTGCTTGAGCGCGAATATTCCGAACAATCGCGCGGCCGCGTATTGCCCGACGACCAATTGGATTTTTATCTAGATCAAATCGAATCGGGTTGGAGCTTCAGTCGAATCAAGCAGGACATCGCAGAATCCTTGGGCGGTGGCGGGTGGGAAGCACCGGACTCGGGTTGGGAACAGTCGGAGGTCATCTGCTCCAGCGTCAACAACCGGCTTACCGAGTGCCGTACGCCGTTCACTGGGCCTGCGGTACTCAGCCAGCAGATTTCACGCTCTGCTTGTGTTGAAGGGCAGACCTGGGGTCAGCGGCGTGGCTTGATCTGGGTAGATCGCGGTTGCCGTGGGCGGTTCCGTGAGGATGATCGTTGGGGCGGTGGCGGCTATCCGGGCGGATCGAATAATTCAGCGGTGGTCTGCGAAAGCCGCGAAGGCCGGGTGCGGCGCTGCCCGACCCCATTCCGTGGCCCCGCACAACTTGCCGAACAGTTCTCCAATGCGCCTTGTATCCAGGGCCAATCTTGGGATTCGCAACCCGGCGAAGTCTGGGTTACGCGCGGCTGCCGTGCGAGCTTTGTGGAAGGTCGCGGTGGCCAATACCCAGGCGGTGGCGGCGGGGGGCAGTCCAGCATTTACTCGGTGACTTGCAGCAGCGACGACGGCCGGCAACGCAGCTGCGCCTGGACCGGCCGAGGCCGCCCCTATCTGCTGGAACAACTCTCCCGCACGCAATGCGTGGAAGGCCGTAGTTGGGGCTTCGACGGCGCCGCCATCTGGGTGAACCAAGGCTGCCGTGGGCGGTTTGGGACGCGTTGATTACCAGCAACCGGTAGCCCGGATGCAGCGAAGCGGAATCCGGGGCGTTCTCGCCGAACCCCCGGATTCCGGCGTTTGCGCCGGGATCCGGGCTACGGTCAATTGGATGCGGCTGGAATTGCCTTAGGTAATTCTGCACCCCAAGGATCGGGCGGCGTCGGCACTGGTTTGCTCAGGTCAAACTCGACGCGAAATTTGCGGCCTGGGCGCGTGAGTTCGTAGATCAGCTTTTCGTGCGGGACGATCTCAATGGCCCACACGTTGGTCGTGGACACTTTGCGGTCTTCGCGCTCGAACAGGGCGATGGACTCGGCATCCACGGGGAACTCTTGTCGCGATGCGCTGCCATCGTTTGAAGAATCACCGCCATACATGGTCAGCACATCGGCACTGCCGTCTTGGTGGCGGTGATCGTGCTTGAGTTGCACGCCGTCTTTGGCGCGGGTCAGCACCCAGGTGCGTGAATGATCATCGCCGACGTGCAGGGGAATGCGAATTTCGCGCTCGCCGCACTCGCGGACGTGGATGACCAGCGGCTTGTCGGTGAACGGGTCGTTGGGTTCAGCGGGCGTATTCGCGACGACCTTACCCGCAAACGAGCGCCAGCAGTGGCGGGCGATGGCACCCATGAACTGGTCGGCGACGGGTTGCGGTGCGCGCTCTTTGGCTGGCTCCTGTCGCGCAGCCTGTGGTGCTGGCGCTTGGCTCGTGACCTTCGGCGCGGGGACTTGCTCTTCAGCGTTGGCGACGGCAAATGCGGAGCAGGCCAACAAACAGGCGACGGCGAGTGAGGTCGGATCGAGTCGTTTGGTTTTCATGCGGTGGACATTAGCAAACTGGATGCCGAATGAGTTCTGCAATCCAAATTCAAGTGGGTCTGGTTCGTCCTATTTCGGTAGAAATTCGTCGCACTTGAATTGTTGCAGCGTCTTGGATCGTCGAAAACCGTTTTACGGCGTCGAGGTCGAGGAGGAACCACTGCTGGCTGTGGGTGTTGCTGCCGTGGCGGGTTTGCTGTCAGCGGCGGGCGTTGTCTTTGCCTCCGGCTTGGCATCTGATTTGACGTCTGGCTTAGCGTCGGTCTTGCTTTCACCAGCCGAATCCGACTTTCCACCCTCGCCCGAATCGCTGAGGTTGCGCTTCTTGTCGCTGTCTTTCTTGAAGTCGGTCTCGTACCAACCGCTGCCTGACAACCGGAACGCCGGGGCAGTCAGCTGCCGCTTCAGCGACTCGGAGGCGCAGGCCGGGCAATGCGTTGGGTCGGCTTCGGACAATTTCTGCAAGCGGTCGTAGGTGTGCCCGCAGGCTGCGCACTGGTATCCGTAAATCGGCATGACAAGAAAGTCGACGCTTAAGCCCAATGGGCCGGAGGAAGGCAAATGGAGGCGATGCGGGGCTGATTCAAGGCAGGCGGGCAAGTGTGTGTCGGTTGGGGGTCAAACATCAAAGCAGCCGAGCAATAGGGCGAGCCTTGGCCTGAGCTCTCCCCACATCTTCCCTCTACCGTTCAGCCTGTTGCAGCTATCGTGCGGCTAAAACAGTACGTGCATGACGCAGTTTTTTCCTCGGGGTATCGAAGCCTGAGGACCGCGCCATGCACGCAAGCCGCATTTTGCGCCAATGTCTTTCCACCGTCTTGGCACCGATGCACGCGGCGCGCTCTCGCCGGCTGCTGGCGGCGGTGGAGGCGCTGGTCACCGGTCGTCGTTTGACCTTGACCGACTTGGCGCGAAGTTGGCCAGGT
>JANNWF010000431.1:0-2481 GCA_031408455.1 Pseudoxanthomonas sp.
TCACATCGTGGTTGGTGTTGCGCTCGATGGATTTCACTTGCGCGGCGTCAGCGACCGAAAAATCCACCACCAGCGCGCGTAGACGTGCTTGCGCGCCCGCGCTGAAGGGCGGCAGTTCAACAATCCCGGGATCGGCGGCCAATGCCAGCAGCCACTCGACTTCTACCCGCACCCGCGCCCTGATCAATCCAAACTCCGAAAGGATCGGTCGCAGAGAATCGACCTTGCTGGCATAGCGGCCATCAATTGGCGAGAGGGCGGTCAAGGTGTGATTGGACATTAGGGAGTGTTGGCGGCTTCGATGGGGTGGTCGCAGATACGGTGGTGCTCAGGGTCGATCAATTCCAGTCCGTCATGCCGGCGATGGCCGGCATCCAAGTTGATCGCCGTTGAGGCAAGTAAGTGGATTCCGGCCTTCGCCGGAATGACGACTCTGAGTATTGGGCAACACGAATGCCGCTTCTGCCTGCGAATGGTAACCGTAGCGGTCGGTGATCATCGGCTGGGACTAAGCTTGTAGGCCAATGCGTCGAGGAGACAGCCATGGTCAGCGGCACCCGCATCGAGCACGACAGCATGGGCGAGTTGGAAGTGCCCGTGGATGCGCTTTGGGGCGCCCAAACCCAGCGCGCCGTTGAGAACTTCCGGATTTCCGATCTGCGCATGCCGGGCCCTTTCATTCGCGCACTGGCACTGATCAAGGCCTCGGCGGCCGAAGCAAACGCCGCCTTGGGCGTGCTGGACGAGGGTCTCGCGGCTGCCCTGGTGGCGGCCGCCATGGAAGTCGCAGATGGCAAGCACGCGGCACAGTTTCCGTTGGATGTGTTCCAAACCGGCTCAGGCACCTCCAGCAACATGAACGCCAACGAGGTCATCGCTCATTTGGCAAATCGCGCCGGCGTCGCACTGCATCCGAACGATCACGTAAACCTCGGCCAAAGTTCCAACGATGTCATTCCCACCGCCATCCAAGTTTCGGCTGCGATGCAGGTCAAGAAACACCTGCTGCCGGCGCTCGCCCATCTGCGCAAGGCGATTGATAGACGGGCGCGCCAGCTGGCGAAGGTAGTGAAGACCGGGCGTACGCATTTGATGGATGCCATGCCGCTGACCTTTGGCCAAGAGTTGGGTGCTTGGTCAGCACAATTCGGCACGGCGGCTGAGCGAATCGAGGATGCCTGCAAGCGTCTGCATCGCCTGCCACTGGGCGGCACCGCCATCGGCACCGGCATCAATGCGCATCCGAAGTTTGCGCGCCGTGCCGTGGCGGCGTTATCGCGACGCACGGGATTGCGCTTGCAGAGCGCCGACAACCTGTTCGAGGGCATTGCCGGGCAAGACGCGGCGGTTGAACTGTCTGGTCAACTGAATGGCTTGGCCGTCGTGTTGATGAAGATCAGCAACGACCTGCGCTGGATGAACTCGGGACCGTTGGCGGGTTTGGGCGAAATTGAGCTGCCGGCGTTGCAGCCGGGTTCTTCGATCATGCCGGGCAAGGTCAATCCGGTGATACCCGAGGCCATATGCATGGTCTGCGCCCAGGTGATGGGGCAGCACATCGCGGTCAGCATCGCCGGCCAAAGTGGCAACTTTCAGCTCAACACGATGCTGCCCTTGATCGCCTACAGCCTGTTGCAATCGATCGAACTGTTGAGCAGCGGCATGCGGTCGTTGGCTGATGCGGCCGTTGCGGGCTTCAAGGTTCGCAGGGACCGAGTGGAATCGTCCCTTGATCGCAATCCGATTCTGGTGACCGCGCTGAATTCCTTGATCGGATACGACAAGGCCGCCGCGATCGCCAAACGGGCGTATTCCGAGAACAGGAGCGTCGTGGAGGTGGCGGGCGAGATGACCGGTATGGCTGAGTCCGACTTGCGGCTGTTGCTGGACCCGATGCAGCTCGCCTCTCCGAAGTATGCTCGGCCTAAAAAGCGCTAGGCAATGGAAGGCACCGAGCTTTGGTGACCCACCCGCGCCAGCGCTTGGCGCAGTGGATCCAAGCTAGTTCCATATTGACTGGCGCGCGAAGTGGCACGGCGAATCGGCTGCCTGACTTGCGCTGCACTAGGAGTGCGAATGCTGCGCGTGGCTAAGTGCGGACGCAGGCAGGCAGGGTCGAACTCCAGTCCGCAGAAATCCAGCAAATTACGCGTTTCAGTCTCGGGGTCAGCCAGTAAATCCTCGTAGCAGCGTCTGCTGAAGTGGCCGGGGTGGTGCGCTTCCCAGAGCCGACTCACATGCTCACTGGCCCGCCAGAAGTGGGCAAGGTGGTCGAAGTCGTAAGCGAAGTGCGCTTGGCCAGGGCCAAATAGCTGTTTGAAGCAGGACCAGCAGGTCTCGACCGCGTCTCGGTGACAGTGCAGAAAATGCGCGCCGGGGAGCATTGCCAGTGCCGCGCCAGCCAGCAGCCAGTTGTTGGGCGCCTTGTCTGTCATCACGGCATGCTCACTGCGGAAGCGTGCGGTCAAACTCAAATATTCC